>NZ_JASCON010000008.1:0-100363 GCF_029959585.1 Pseudomonas sp. PS02302 | reverse complement strand
GACCAGGCCCGCCTGCTGGCCGACGAGGCGGGCCTGGCCGACCCGGACTCCCGGGAGTCCAGCCAGCCACGCTATGTCGATCCGCGCTTGAGGTCGCGGCGGCCGGATCTCTTCGTCGTCACCGCGATCTGCACCCACCTCGGCTGCATTCCCTCCCTGGCGCCAGGCGCGGCAGCGCGGGACGGGGGCTATCTCTGTCCCTGCCATGGCTCCCACTTCGATCTCGCCGGGCGGGTCTTTCGCGACCAGCCGGCACCGTTGAATCTGGCCGTGCCGCCCCATCATTTTCGCGGCGACAATCTGCTGGTAATCGGCAGCGACGGAGAGGGGGCGACATGAGCAACGACGAGCCCGGCTGGCTGGAGCAACGGCTGCCCCTGGGCGCCTTCTGGCGGCGGCATATCGGCGACTACCGGGTGCCGCGCAATCTCAACGTCTTCTACCTGTTCGGCTCGCTGCTGCTCTTCATCCTGGCGCTGCAGGTGCTGACCGGTCTCTGGCTGCTGTTCGGCTACGAGCCGACGGTGAAAGGCGCCTTCGCCTCGGTCCAGCTGTTCATGCGCGAGGTACCCTTCGGCTGGCTGATCCGCTACCTGCACGCGGTGGGCGCCTCGGCGCTGTTCGTCTGTCTCTACCTGCACATGCTGCGCGGCCTGCTCTATGGCTCCTATCGGGCGCCGCGGGAGCTGGTCTGGAGCTTTGGCGTGCTGCTCTATCTGCTCCTGCTGGCCCAGGCCTTCTTTGGCTATCTGCTGCCCTGGGGTCAGCTCTCCTACTGGGGCGCCCAGGTGTCCCTGAGCGCGGTCGAGGCGCTGCCCCTGGTGGGCCCGACCCTGGCCGATCTGCTGCGCGGCGGAGTGGTGCTGTCCGACGCCAGCCTGCGGCGCTTCCAGGCCCTGCATGTGGTCGGGCTGCCGCTGCTGATCCTCACGCTGGTGAGCCTGCACGTCGTCGCCCTGCGCCAGACCGGCTCGAACAACCCCGAGGGTGACGAGCGCGATGTCCGAGGTGCAGCCGGGGTGCCTTTCCACCCCTATCTGACGCTCAATGACCTCTGTGGTCTGGCAGTCTTCCTGCTGGTGTTTCTCGCCGTGGTACTGCTGGCGCCGGACCTGGGCGGGCTGGTGCTGGAGCCGGCCAACCAGCAGCCGGCTGATCCGCTGGTGACCCCTGCGCACATCGCCCCGCCCTGGTACCTGGCGCCCTTCTATGCACTGCTGCGCGCAGTGCCGAGCAAGGCCGGCGGTCTCGGCCTGGCGGCCCTGGCCATCGCCCTGCTGTTCGTGCTGCCCTGGCTGGATCGCAGCGCGGTCCGCTCGGTCCGCCACAAGGCCCGGCCGGCGCGGCTGGGGCTGTACCTGGTCTGCCTGGCCTTTGTCGCCCTGGGAATACTGGGCGTGGTCGCGCTGACCGATGGGCGCCTGTGGCTGGCGCGTCTGGCCGCGGGTGTCTATTTCATCGGCCTGCTAGGCATGCCCTGGTACAGCCGGCTGGGTCGTCCGCGTGCGCCCGCGGAGTCCCGGTCATGAGTCGCGGGCTGCTGCTCGGCCTGCTTTTGCTGTGCAGTGGTCTGGCCATCGGTGCCGAGGGTGATCCCCGGGCCGGGGCCATCAGCTTCGGCCGCTATTGCCTGGCCTGTCATGGCCAGGAGTACCAGCGCTTCGACCGGGTCGCTGCAGATCTCCACCTGGACCTCGCCAGCTGGGCGCCCGGACGCACCGCCAGCGCGCCCATGCTCGGCCTGCTCAAGCCCGAGGACGCCCGGCGTGCCTTCGGCAGCGTGCCGCCGGATCTCACCCTGATCGCCGCGGTGCGCGGCGAGGCCTGGCTGCGTGCCTTCCTGCAGGAATTCTATGTGGCGCCCGGGCGGCCGCTCGGGGTCGACAACCTCAGGGCGCCCGGCACCCGCATGCCCGACGTCCTGGCCGCCCTGCGCGGCCGCCAGATGCGCGACTGCAGCGAAGGGCGCTGCGTGCTGCGTCTCGAGCCGGGCAGTGGTGCCCAGACGCCCGCGCAGTTCGCTCGCACCGTCGACGATCTGGTCGCCTACCTCGGCTATTCGGCGGCACCGGAACGTAGTCTGGCCTGGCGCCTCGCGCCCTGGGTGCTGGGATATCTGCTGCTGTTCGCCGTCCTGGCCTTCTGGCTCAAACGCGAATTCTGGCGCCGATTGCCCGACAGTGAGCGATGAGACGGAGGCTTGTCTGAAAAGTCGCCGAGCGAAGGTGAGGCAAGGCAAAAATCAGCGAGGAAGCGGACCGGGCTCGCGCTCGAGTTTACAAAGGGTAAATGAGCATTCCGAGCTGATTTTTAACGCAGCATCACCGATGCGCAGGCAGTTTTCAGACAAAGCCTAGGTCTCGGGCGGCAAGGTGCGAGATAATCCCGCCTTTGCAGCTTCGCCCCCAACGGGGGAGGGACCCATGGGCGCCATAACCCGCCTGACCTGTTTCCATGATCCCGAGGATCACTATAGCCACCGGATCCGTCTGATCCTGGCGGAGAAGAACGTCGAGTGCGAGCTGATCGCCGTGCGCCGTGGCGAATGCCCGCGGCAGCTGGCCGAGCACAATCCCTATGGCACCGTGCCGACGCTGATGGATCGCGACCTGGTGCTCTATGGCACCGAGGTGCTCATGGAGTATCTCGAGGAGCGCTATCCGCATCCGCCCCTGTTGCCGGGCTATCCGGTCACCCGCGGCCAGTCGCGGCTGCTGATGCACCGCATCGGGCGCGACTGGTGCACCCTGGTGGACGCCATCCTGCAGGCCGCGCCGGGCGTCGACCTCGCCGCTGCGCGCAAGGAATTGCGCGAGAGCCTGACCGGCGTGGCGCCGATCTTCGCGGAAAAACCCTTTTTCCTGAGCGACGACTTTTCCCTGGTGGACTGTTGCCTGCTCCCCCTCCTGTGGCGACTGCCGCGCCTGGGCATCGAATTGCCCCGGGCCGCCAAGCCGTTGCAGGACTACATGGATCGCATGTTCGCGCGCGACAGTTTCCGATCCAGTCTTTCGGTCACCGAGCGTGAGATGCGCTAGAGGAGAACCCCATGAATTCCAGTCGCCCCTACCTGGTCCGCGCGCTCTACGAGTGGATCGTGGACAACGACTGCACGCCCCACCTGCTGGTCAATGCCGACTACGCCGAGGTGCGCGTGCCGCCGGGCTATGCCAACGACGGCCAGATCGTGCTGAACGCTTCGCCCAGTGCCGTGCGTGACCTGCACATGGACAACGAAGCCGTGAGCTTCAACGGTCGCTTCGGCGGCGTGGCCTACAATCTCTATGTCCCGATCGGCGCCATCCTGGCCATCTATGCCCGCGAGAATGGCCAGGGCATGGTCTTCGACAGCGAGCCCACTCCGCCGGATGACCAGGGTCCCGACAACGGCGGCAGCAAGTCCGAGGCGCCCAAGCCGGCACCGGCGCGGCCGAGTCTGAAAGTGGTCAAGTGAGTCCTGACGGCCTGCCGCGGCGTTTCTCTGCGGCAGGCAAGAAAAAGCCCCTGTCGGCGCTGCCGGCAGGGGCTTTTTCGTAAGCCAGGTGAACTCAACGCTTGAGCGAGGCCGGCAGGTGCGGCTGGATCTGCGTCAGCAGGCCACGGAAGCACTTGGGGTTGCCGGCGACGATGTGGCCCTTCTCGAGGAAGTCGTGGCCGCCATTGAAGTCACCGATCAGGCCGCCGGCTTCCTGGACCAGCAGGGCGCCTGCGGCCATGTCCCATTCCGACAGCCCCATTTCCCAGAAGGCGTCGAAACGACCGGCGGCGACATAGGCCAGGTCCAGCGCGGCGGAGCCGGCGCGGCGAATGCCGGCGGTCTGGCCGATCAGGCTGCGGAACATGCCCAGGTAGTTGTCCAGGTGGTCGACGTCATTGGCACGGAAGGGGAAGCCGGTACCCAGCAGGGCGCCTTCCAGGCTGCGCCGATTGGTGACACGGATGCGCCGGCCGTTCAGGGCGGCGCCGCGGCCACGGCTGGCGGTGAATTCTTCCTGGCGCACCGGATCCAGGACCACCGCGTGCTCCAGGCGGCCCTTGTACTTGCAGGCGATGCTCACCGAGAAGTGCGGGACGCCACGGAGGAAGTTGGTGGTGCCGTCCAGCGGATCGACGATCCAGACGTAGTCGGCGCCTTCGCCTTCGCCCGGCAGGTAGCCGGATTCCTCACCGTGGAAACCATGGGTGGGGTAGGCCTTGCGCAGGGTGGCGAGGATGGTCTGCTCGGCGGCCCGGTCGACTTCGGAGACGAAGTCGTTGGCGCCTTTTTCATCGACGGCGATCACGTCCAGGCGCTCAATCGAACGGAAAATCAGTTCACCGGCGCTGCGGGCCGCGCGCAGTGCGATGTTCAGCATGGGCTGCATGGATAAATCACCTGGGTTGTATAAGGAAAGCCGGCAATGATAGCAGACTTCGCGGCGCTGGAAGGGGTATTCGTGGCCAGCGGGCGCGTGTGGGCGTAGTATACGGCGCCGATTTCCCGCGTCCGCTCGAGGATAGCCACGTGCTGAATAACATCCGCGTCGTTCTGGTCAATACCAGCCATCCCGGCAACATCGGCGGTGCCGCCCGGGCAATGAAGAACATGGGTCTGTCGCGCCTCTATCTGGTCGATCCCGAGGACTTTCCCAGCGGCGAGGCCAATGCCCGCGCCTCCGGGGCCAACGACGTGCTCGAGGCCGCCATCGTCGTGGATACCCTGGAAGAGGCCCTGACCGGCTGCAGCCTGGTGCTGGGCACCAGTGCCCGTGATCGCCGCATTCCCTGGCCGCTGCTGGATCCGCGGGAATGCGCCTCTACCTCCCTGGCTCAGGTGGAGCAGGGCGGCGAGGTGGCCCTGGTATTCGGGCGCGAGTATGCCGGCCTGACCAACGAAGAGTTGCAGCGCTGCCACTACCACGTACACATCCCCTCGGATCCGGCGTTCGGCTCGCTCAACCTCGCCGCAGCGGTCCAGGTACTGGTGTACGAGGTACGCATGGCCTGGCTGGCGGCGCAGAACCAGCCGACCAAGATGAACAAGGTCGAGGCCACCGCCATGCTCAACACCCAGCCGGTGACGGTGGAAGAGCTGGAGCTCTACTATGTGCATCTGGAGCAGACCCTGGTGGAGATCGGCTTCCTCGATCCGGCCAAGCCGCGCCACCTGATGAGTCGCTTGCGGCGCCTCTATGGCCGTGCCGGCATCAGCAAGCTGGAGATGAACATCCTGCGTGGCATCCTGACCGAAACCCAGAAGGCCGCCCGCGGCGAATCCCACCCGCGGACTATCCCGCCGATAGATAATGCCTGAGTGATTTGGTTGGTTTTATAGTTGACCTTTTTTGTCGGGAATCCGATAATCGAGGTCATCCGATGCAACCCGCTCGAGTTCGTCATGAGACTGACCACCAAAGGCCGCTATGCCGTAACCGCCATGCTCGACCTGGCGCTGCACGCCCAGCGGGGCCCGGTGTCGCTGGCCGACATTTCCGAGCGGCAGGGCATTTCGCTGTCCTATCTGGAGCAGCTGTTTGCCCGGCTGCGCCGTGGTGCGCTGGTCAACAGCGTACGCGGCCCCGGCGGCGGCTATCAGCTGGCGCGCGACATGGGCGGTATCCATGTGGCCCAGGTGATCGACGCCGTCAATGAATCCGTGGATGCCACCCGCTGCCAGGGCAGTGGGGGCTGTCACCAGGGTGACACCTGCCTGACCCACCACCTCTGGTGCGACCTGAGCGATCAGATCCACACCTTTTTGAGTGGCATCACCCTGGCCGATCTGGTCGCCCGCAACGAGATCCAGCAGGTGGCCAAGCGTCAGGACACCAAGGCCTGTGCCAGCAAGCAATCGCCCTTAGCGGTCGAAAAAATCGAAGCGTCCACCATCGACTGAGCAGAGACGCCCGTCTGATTAGGAGTAACCGATGAAATTGCCGATCTACCTAGACTATTCCGCCACCACGCCCGTCGATCCGCGCGTCGCTCAGAAGATGAGCGAGTGCCTGCTGGTGGACGGCAACTTTGGCAACCCCGCATCGCGCTCCCACCTGTTCGGCTGGAAGGCCGAGGAAGCCGTGGAAAACGCCCGTCGTCAGGTGGCCGAACTGGTCAACGCCGACCCGCGCGAGATCGTCTGGACCTCCGGTGCCACCGAGTCCGACAACCTCGCCATCAAGGGCGCCGCGCACTTCTATCAGAACAAGGGCAAGCACCTGATCACCTCCAAGATCGAGCACAAGGCGGTGTTGGACACCACCCGCCAGCTCGAGCGCGAAGGCTTCGAGGTCACCTATCTCGAGCCGGGCGAAGATGGCCTGATCACCCCCGAGATGATCGAGGCGGCCCTGCGTGAAGACACCACCCTGGTGTCCATCATGCACGTCAACAACGAGATCGGTACCGTCAACGACATCGCCGCCATCGGCGAGCTGACCCGCTCCCGTGGCGTGCTCTTCCACGTCGACGCGGCCCAGTCCACCGGCAAGGTCGAGATCGATCTGGAAAAGCTCAAGGTCGACATGATGTCCTTCTCGGCGCACAAGACCTACGGCCCCAAGGGCATTGGCGCCCTCTACGTCCGCCGCAAGCCGCGCGTGCGTATCGAGGCCCAGACCCATGGTGGCGGCCATGAGCGTGGCATGAGGTCCGGCACCCTGGCGACCCACCAGATCGTCGGCATGGGCGAAGCCTTCCGCATCGCCAAGGAAGAGATGGTCCAGGAAAATGTCCGCATCAAGGCCCTGAGCGATCGCTTCTACCGGCAGTTCGAAGGCCTGGAAGAGGTTTACCTGAACGGTAGCCTGCTCCATCGCGTGCCGCACAACCTGAACCTGAGCTTCAACTACGTCGAAGGCGAGTCGCTGATCATGGCGCTCAAGGACCTGGCGGTCTCGTCCGGTTCGGCCTGTACCTCGGCGTCCCTGGAGCCGTCCTACGTCCTGCGCGCCCTGGGCCGCAACGACGAACTGGCGCACAGCTCCATTCGCTTCACCTTCGGCCGTTTCACCACCGAAGAAGACGTTGACTACGCCGCGAGCAAGGTCACCGAAGCCGTCAACAAGTTGCGCGAATTGTCTCCGCTGTGGGACATGTTCAAAGAAGGCGTAGACCTGAGTCAGGTCGAGTGGCAAGCCCACTGACCCACCCTGATAAGCGAGGATTGAACCATGGCATACAGTGAAAAGGTCATCGACCACTACGAAAATCCGCGCAACGTCGGCAAGTTCGACGCGGCCGATCCCGATGTCGGCACCGGCATGGTCGGCGCCCCGGCCTGCGGCGACGTGATGCGCCTGCAGATCAAGGTCAACGAGCAGGGCATCATCGAAGACGCCAAGTTCAAGACCTACGGTTGCGGCTCCGCCATCGCGTCCAGCTCCCTGGCCACCGAATGGATGAAGGGCAAGAGCATCGAGGAAGCGGCGTCGATCAAGAACAGCATGATCGCCGAAGAGCTGGCTCTGCCGCCGGTCAAGATCCACTGCTCGGTACTCGCCGAAGACGCCATCAAGGCGGCGGTCAGCGACTACAAGCAGAAGAAAGGCCTGCTCTAAGGAGGAACCATGGCGATCAGCATGACCGAGTCCGCCGCCCGTCACGTGCAGCGTTCCCTCGAGGGGCGCGGCAAGGGAGAGGGCATCCGCCTGGGCGTTCGTACCACTGGGTGCTCGGGACTGGCCTACGTGCTCGAGTTCGTCGATGAATTCGCGAACGAGGACCAGGTGTTCGAGAGCCATGGCGTCAAGGTCATCATCGACCCCAAGAGCCTGGTCTACCTGGACGGCACCGAGCTGGATTTCGTGCGTGAAGGCCTCAACGAGGGCTTCAAGTTCAACAATCCCAACGTGCGTGGCGAGTGTGGCTGCGGCGAAAGCTTCAACATCTGAGGCCGGCCATGGGTAAGCCCTGTCACTTCGCGCTGTTCGAGATCAGGCCCGCCTTCGAGATCGATCAGGCGGGTCTGGCCTCGCGTTACCGCGATCTGGCGCGCACGATCCATCCGGATCGGTTCGCCGATGCGCCGGAGCGCGAGCGTCGCCAGGCGCTGGAGCGCTCGGCCGAGCTCAACGAGGCCTATCACGTGCTGCGCGCCCCGTCGCGCCGCGCGCGCTATCTGCTGGAGCTCGAAGGGCACGAGATGCCGCTCGAAGCGACCATCCAGGACACCGACTTCCTCATGCAGCAATTGCAGTGGCGCGAGGAGTTGGAGGACCTGCAGGACGCGGGCGACAGCGCGGGCATCCCCGCCTTTCGCCAGCGGCTCAAGGATGCGCAGCGCGACATCGAGCAGGCCTTCGCCGCGATCTGGCAGGATCCCGCCCAGCGCGAGCCTGCCGAGCGCCTGGTCCGTCGCATGCAGTTTCTCGACAAGCTGGCCAGCGAGATCCGCCAGCTCGAAGAGCGTCTGGACGATTAATCACAGGTGTCGCTCAGGCACCGACAACCATAAGCCGACTAGCCAATGGCTCTATTGCAGATAGCCGAACCCGGAATGGCGCCCAAGCCGCACCAGCGCAAGCTGGCGGTGGGTATCGATCTGGGCACCACCAATTCCCTCGTGGCCGCCGTCCGCAGTGGCGTGGCCGAGACCCTGCCCGATCTGCAGGGCGAGGTGATCCTGCCGTCCGCCGTGCGCTACACCGCCGCTGGCGTGGAAGTGGGGGCGGGCGCCAAGGCCGCCGCCGCCCAGGATCCCTTCAATACCATTCTTTCCGTCAAGCGCCTCATGGGGCGCGGCATCGCCGACGTCAAGCAACTGGGCGAGCAGCTGCCCTATCGCTTCGTTGCCGGTGAATCGGAAATGCCCTTCATCGATACCGCTGCCGGGCGCAAGAGTCCGGTAGAGGTCTCCGCCGACATCCTGCGGGTGTTGCGTGAGCGGGCCGAGGCCACCCTGGGCGGCGAACTGGTCGGCGCGGTCATCACCGTGCCGGCCTATTTCGACGATGCCCAGCGCCAGGCCACCAAGGACGCCGCCCGCTTCGCCGGCCTGAATGTCCTGCGCCTGCTCAACGAGCCTACCGCGGCCGCCGTGGCCTATGGCCTGGACCGGGGCGAAAAGGGCGTGGTCGCCATCTATGACCTGGGCGGCGGCACCTTCGACATCTCCATCCTGCGCCTGACCCGCGGCGTCTTCGAGGTCATGGCCACCGGTGGCGACAGCGCCCTGGGTGGCGACGACTTCGATCACGCCATTGCCGGCTGGATCATCCAGCAGGCCGGGCTGTCCAGCGATCTGGACCCGGGTACCCAGCGGCGCCTGCTGCAGAGCGCCTGCGCCGCCAAGGAAGCCCTGTCCGCCGCCGAGCGTGTCGAGGTCAGTCACGGCGACTGGACGGGCGTGCTGGAGCGCAGCGCCTTCCAGGGGCTCATCGCGCCGCTGGTCGCGCGCAGCCTCAAGGCCTGCCGCCGGGCCCTGCGCGATGCGGAAGTGGAGCCGGCCGACATCGCGGCCGTGGTCATGGTCGGTGGTTCGACCCGCGTGCCCTATGTCCGTGAAGCCGTGGGCGAGCTGTTCGACTGTACCCCGCTCACCGACATCGATCCGGATCGCGTGGTCGCCATCGGTGCCGCCCTGCAGGCCGATTCCCTGGCCGGCAACCGCGCCGGCGAAGAATTGCTGCTGCTGGACGTCATTCCGCTGTCCCTGGGACTCGAGACCATGGGCGGCCTGATGGAAAAGATCATTCCGCGCAACACCACCATTCCGGTGGCGCGAGGTCAGGATTTCACCACCTATCGCGACGGTCAGACCGCCATGCTGGTGCATGTGCTGCAGGGCGAGCGCGAACTGGTCAAGGACGCCCGCTCCCTGGCCCGCTTCGAGTTGCGTGGTTTCCCGCCCATGGTCGCCGGTGCCGCCAAGATCCGCGTCACCTTCCAGGTCGATGCCGACGGCCTGCTCGGCGTCAGCGCCCGCGAGCTGTCCAGTGGCGTGGAAGCCAGTGTCCAGGTCAAGCCGTCCTATGGCCTGACCGATGGCGAGATCGCCAACATGCTGCAGGATTCCTTCCGCCATGCCGGTGACGACATGCAGGCCCGTGCACTGCGCGAGCAGCAGGTCGAGGCCCGGCGGCTGATCGAGGCGGTCACCGCCGCGCTGGCCGTCGATGGCGAGCGCCTGCTGGACGCCGAGGAGCGTCAGGTGATCGAGCTGGAAATCGGCCGGCTGGCCGAGCTGCTGGACGCCACCGACCTCCAGGCGCTCGAAGAGCAGACCAAGCGTCTTTCTCACGTGACCGATGCCTTCGCCGCCCGGCGGATGAACGCCTCGGTCAAGGCGGCCCTGGCGGGTCGCCGTCTCAACGATATCGAGGAGTAGTTCCATCATGCCGCAGATCACCCTGCTGCCCCACGCCGAGCACTGCCCGGAGGGCGCGGTCTTCGAAGCCAGCGAAGGCGAAACCATCATCGCCGCGGCCATGCGCAACGGCATCGACATCGAGCACGCCTGCGAGATGTCCTGTGCCTGCACCACCTGCCACGTGGTCGTCCAGGAAGGCTTCGATTCCCTCGCGCCCTCCGATGAACTCGAAGACGACATGCTGGACAAGGCCTGGGGTCTGGAGATGCGTTCGCGCCTGTCCTGCCAGGCGGTAGTAGGCAGCGAAGACCTGGTGGTGGAGATTCCGCGCTACACCATCAACCAGGTTTCCGAAGGTCACTGAGGACAGCTGCCATGGCACTGAAATGGACCGATGTGCTGGATATCGCCATCGAACTCAACGACACCCATCCCGACGTGGATCCGCGCTACGTGAATTTCGTCAAGTTGCGCAACTGGGTCGTGGAGCTGCCGGAGTTCGACGACGATCCCCAGCGGGGTGGCGAGAAGGTGCTGGAGGCCATCCAGGCCGCCTGGATCGAAGAGTCCGCCTGACGCATCGCCCGTACCGCGCTACGCTTTTCACCGGGACCCGCGTATAATCCGCGGGTTTCGTTTTTGCTCTATTCCCACATTCGGAGTTCACATGTCTGTTCAACGTACCCTGTCGATCATCAAGCCCGATGCCGTATCCAAGAATGTCGTCGGTGAGATCGTCACCCGCTTCGAGAAGGCTGGCCTGCGCGTCGTCGCTGCCAAGATGGTCCAGCTGTCCGAGCGCGAAGCCGGTGGCTTCTACGCCGAACACAAGGAGCGTCCCTTCTTCAAGGATCTGGTCTCCTTCATGACCTCCGGTCCGGTCGTGGTCCAGGTGCTGGAAGGCGACAACGCCATCGCCAAGAACCGTGAGCTGATGGGCGCCACCGATCCCAAGAAGGCCGACGCCGGTACCATCCGCGCCGACTTCGCCGTCTCCATCGACGAGAACGCCGTCCACGGTTCGGACTCCGAAGCGTCCGCCGCTCGCGAGATCTCCTACTTCTTCGCAGCCACCGAAGTCTGCGAGCGCGTCCGCTAAGGATGAGCGCCGGCCAGGGAAGCGGCCAGCCCGCCTTCCTGGCACCGCCCGCGCCCTGCGCGGGTTTCAAACAGATTTCGTCGAGGTGATCCCATGACCACAGCCACCGATAAGGTCAATCTGCTGGGCCTGACCCAGCCGCAACTCGAGTCGTTCTTCGAGTCCATCGGGGAGAAGCGCTTTCGCGCCGGCCAGGTCATGAAGTGGATCCATCACTTCGGCATCGACGACTTCGACGCCATGAGCAACCTAGGCAAGGCGCTCAAGGAAAAGCTCAAGGCCGCCGCGGAAATCCGTGGCCCCGAGATCGTCAGCGAGGACATCTCCCGCGATGGCACCCGCAAGTGGGTGATCCGCGTCGCCTCCGGCAGCTGCGTCGAGACCGTCTACATCCCGCAGAACGGCCGCGGCACCCTGTGCGTGTCGTCCCAGGCCGGTTGCGCGCTGGACTGCAGCTTCTGCTCCACCGGCAAGCAGGGCTTCAACAGCAACCTCACCGCCGCCGAAGTGATCGGCCAGGTGTGGATCGCCAACAAGTCCTTTGGCAGCGTGCCCGCCAAGATCGACCGCGCCATCACCAACGTGGTGATGATGGGCATGGGCGAGCCCCTGCTGAACTTCGACAACGTCGTCGCCGCCATGCGCATCATGATGGATGACCTCGGCTACGGCATCTCCAAGCGCAAGGTCACCCTGTCCACCTCGGGCGTGGTGCCGATGATCGAGGAGCTGGCCAAGCACATCGACGTCTCCCTGGCGCTGTCGCTGCACGCGCCCAACGACGAGCTGCGCAACGAGCTGGTGCCGATCAACCGCAAGTATCCCCTGGCCATGCTGCTTGATGCCTGCCAGAGATACATCCGGCAACTGGGTGAGAAGCGCGTCCTGACCATCGAGTACACCCTGCTCAAGGACGTCAACGACCTGCCCGAGCACGCCTTGCAGATGATCGAGCTGCTGCGCAACGTGCCCTGCAAGATCAACCTGATTCCCTTCAATCCCTTCCCGCACTCCGGCTACGAGCGACCGAGCAAGAACGCCACCCGCCGTTTCCAGGAGCTGCTGACGCAGGCCGGTTTCAACGTCACGGTGCGCACCACCCGCGGTGACGATATCGACGCCGCCTGCGGCCAGCTGGTGGGGCAGGTCATGGACCGCACCCGCCGCAGCCAGCGCTACATCGCCGTTCGTCAGCTCGACGGTGCCGAAACTGTAACGCCGCTCCAGGGCTGAGGGCGCGACCATGGCGATCACGCGCTTTGCGGCTGTCGCGCTCGCCCTGTTGGTCGGTGGTCTCACCGGCTGCGTGACCGAGGGTGATCGCAATCCCATGGATACCCGCCAGGGGCGGATGCAGGCCCGTGATGCCTACATTCAGCTCGGCCTCGGCTATGTCCAGCAGGGCAATACCGAGCAGGCCAAGGTGCCGCTGAAGAAGGCCCTGGAGCTGGATTCGTCCAGCGCCGACGCCCATGCCGCACTCGGACTGGTGTTCCAGGCCCAGGGCGAAACCGACCTGGCCGATCAGGAATACCGGCTGGCTCTGCGCGAGCGGCCCCACGATGCCCGCATCCTCAACAACTACGGCAGCTTCCTCTATGAGCGGGGGCGCTACAAGGATGCCTACGAACGCTTCACCCAGGCCGCCGAGGACAGCCTCTATCCGGAGCGTGCCCGGGTGTTCGAGAATCTCGGCCTGACCGCCCTGCGACTCAATCAGGTCGACTTGGGCAGGGAAAATCTGGAAAAATCCCTGCGGCTGGATCGCAATCAGCCCAGGGCCCTGTTCGAATTGGCTCAATTGGCCTACCAGACGCGCGATTACGTGCCGTCTCGGAGCTATTACCAGGCCTTCAGCCAGCTAAGCCCCCAGGATGCCCGCAGCCTGCTGCTCGGGATCCGTCTTGCCGAGGTGTTCAATGATCGCAACACCGCCGCGAGTTATGCCCTGCAGCTGAAGCGCCTCTACCCGAACTCACCTGAATATCGTCAACTTCAGTCGGAGCAGAAATGACCGCAGTGCAATCCGAAGCGGTACACGCCGGACGGGGCAATCCCGGTGAGATCTTGCGTCAGAAGCGGCTGGCGCTTGGCTGGAGCCAGGCCCAGGTCGCCCAGAATCTCAACCTCAGCGAGCGCATCATCGAGCAGCTCGAGTCCGGCAACTATCAGCAGATGCCGGGGCACACCTTTGCCCGCGGCTACACCAAGGCCTACGGCAAGCTGCTCGGCCTGGACCAGGTCGAGCTGGTGCGTACCTTCGACGGCTATACCGGCACCGATGCCAAGGGCAGCACCGTGCACAGCCTGGGGCGTCTCGACGAGCCGGTGCGGCTGTCGCGCAATGTCCTCAGATTCGTCAGTTTCATCCTGGTGGTGCTGATCATCGCCATGGGCCTGTTCTGGTGGCAGGAGCGCAGTCGCCAGGCCTCCAGCGCCAGTGCCGTGAGCATGGAGCATGTCGAGGTCGAGGGCGCCGACGGCAAGACCGAGATCCATCCCATCGACGAGCCGGAAGAGCAGCCTCCGGCCACCGCCCAGCAGCCGGCGACCACCGTGCCTTCTCCGGTGGGTACGCCGATGCCGGATGCCAACGCCGTCGCCGCCATGACCGCACCTAGCGCCGCGCCCACCCCGGCCCCGGTCACGGGTTCGACCACGCCTACTCCCACGGCGCCCACCGCTGCGGCTCCTGCCGCGCCGGCCAGCGCGCCTGCCGCGGCTCCCGTCGCCGGTAACGACAGCCTGAACATCCGGTTCACCGCCAGTTGCTGGACACAGGTCAGCGACGGTACCGGCAAGATCCTCTTCAGTGGCGTGAAGAAGGGCGGCGAGAGCCTGGATTACGCCTCGATCAAGGCACCGGTGAACATCCGTCTCGGTTTCGCCCGCGGTGCCCAGATCTCCTACAACGGTCAGGTCGTCGACCTCGCGCCCTACACCAAGGGCGAGACCGCCCGCATCAAACTCGGTCAGGCCGGACAATGACGTCCGGCGACCCCATGGGAAACCAGCATGCATAGCGAATCGCCCATCAAACGTCGGTTGTCCCGCAAGATCTGGGTTGGCTCGGTGCCGGTCGGCGGCGATGCCCCCATCGCCGTGCAGAGCATGACCAACACCGAAACCTGCGACGTCGATGCCACCGTGGCCCAGGTCCAGCGCCTGCAGGACGCCGGTGCCGACATCGTGCGCATCTCGGTGCCCGACATGGATGCCGCCGAAGCCTTCGGTCGCATCAAGCAGCGGGTCAGCCTGCCGCTGGTGGCCGACATCCACTTCGACTACAAGATCGCCCTGCGCGTCGCCGAGCTGGGCGTGGACTGCCTGCGCATCAACCCCGGCAACATCGGTCGCGAAGACCGGGTCAGGGCGGTGGTCGACGCGGCCCGCGAGCGCGGCATCCCGATCCGCATCGGCGTCAACGCCGGTTCGCTGGAAAAGGACCTGCAGAAGAAATACGGCGAGCCCACCCCGGAAGCCCTGGTGGAGTCGGCCATGCGCCACGTCGACCATCTGGAGAAGCTGGACTATCCGGACTTCAAGGTGAGCGTGAAGGCCAGTGACGTCTTCATGGCCGTGGCCGCCTATCGCCAGCTGGCCACCCGCATCGAGCAGCCGCTGCACCTGGGCATCACCGAAGCCGGCGGCCTGCGCTCGGGTACGGTGAAGTCCGCCGTGGGTCTGGGCATGCTGCTGGCCGAAGGCATCGGCGACACCATCCGCATCTCGCTCGCGGCCGATCCGGTCGAGGAGATCAAGGTCGGTTTCGACATCCTGAAATCCCTTCGCCTGCGTTCGCGGGGCATCAACTTCATCGCCTGCCCGAGTTGCTCGCGGCAGAACTTCGATGTGGTCAAGACCATGAACGAGCTGGAAGGGCGCCTGGAGGACCTGCTGGTCCCCCTGGACGTCGCGGTGATTGGCTGCGTGGTCAACGGCCCCGGCGAAGCCAAGGAGGCCCACGTCGGCCTGACCGGGGGTTCGCCGAACAACCTGGTGTACATCGACGGCAAGCCGGCCTCCAAGCTGAACAACGACAATCTGGTGGACGAGCTGGAAGGGCTCATCCGCCGCAAGGCGGCCGAAAAGGCCGAAGCGGATGCCGCACTCATCGCGCGCAGCTGAAAGATCAAGGAATAAGGCCCTTTCGTGAGCAAGTCCCTGCAAGCCATCCGTGGCATGAACGATATCCTGCCGGAGCAGACTCCGGCCTGGCGCTACCTGGAACGTACCTTCGCGACGCTGCTCGATGGCTATGGCTACCACGAGATTCGTCTGCCCATCATGGAGTTCACCGAACTCTTCGCCCGCGGCATTGGCGAGGGCACCGACGTGGTCGACAAGGAGATGTACACCTTCCTCGACCGCAACGAGGAGTCCCTGACCCTGAGGCCGGAAGGCACCGCGGGTTGCGTGCGGGCCGTGCTCGAACACGGCATGACCGGCGGTGGCCAGGTGCAGAAGCTCTGGTACGCCGGACCGATGTTCCGCTACGAGAAGCCGCAGAAGGGCCGCTATCGCCAGTTCCACCAGATCGGCGTGGAGGTCTTCAACCTGCCCGGTCCGGACATCGACGCCGAGCTGATCGTGCTCACTGCGCGCCTCTGGCAGCGCCTGGGCCTGACCGACGCCGTCACCCTGCAACTCAACAGCCTGGGTTCCAGTGCCGATCGCGTGCGCTATCGCGAAGCCCTGGTGGGCTATCTGCAGGACCGCTTCGAGCAGCTCGACGAAGACAGCCAGCGCCGCCTGACCACCAATCCACTGCGCATCCTCGACAGCAAGAACGCCCAGACCCAGGCGCTGCTGCAGGACGCCCCGACCCTGGCGGATTACCTGGACGACGAATCCCGCGCCCACTTCGACGGCCTGAAAGCCCGCCTGGACGCCGCCGGCATCCGCTACCAGATCAATCCCAAGCTGGTGCGTGGCCTGGACTACTATGGCCGTACCGTCTTCGAGTGGGTCACCGACAAGCTGGGTGCCCAGGGCACTGTCTGCGCCGGTGGCCGCTACGACGGCCTGATTACCCAGTTCGGCGGCAAGCCCACCCCGGGGGTCGGCTTCGCCATGGGGGTCGAGCGCCTGGTGCTGCTGCTGGAAACCCTGGAGCGGCTGCCCGGTGATCTGCAGCGCCCCGCCGATCTCTATCTCTGCGCCTTTGGCGAGGCGGCCGAACTGGCCGGCCTCAAGCTGGCCGAGCAGCTGCGCGATGCCCGTCCCGACCTGCGCCTGCTGGTCAACGCCGGCGCCGGCAGTTTCAAGAGCCAGTTCAAGAAGGCCGACAAGAGTGGCGCGCTCTGGGCGATGATCCTGGGCGACGACGAACTGGCCACGCAACAGGTGGCACTCAAGCCGCTGCGTGGCGACGCGCCCCAGGAAAAGGTCGACTTCGCGGCCCTGGCCGCCCGTCTGGACGAGATTTTGCCCCCGGCCGGTTCCGGTCGCGGGAATTGAGGAGAACGGATTTGAGTTCCATCGACGACGACAATCTGGTGGTCGCCAAGGCCTGGTGGCAGCGTAATGGCAAGCCGCTGCTGGCCGGTGGCGTCATCGCCCTGGTGGCGGTACTGGGCTGGCAGGGCTGGCAGCGCTATCAGAACAACCAGGCGCAAGGCGCCTCGGTGCTCTATCAGCAGCTCGTGGAAGCCGCTCTGGCGCCCGGCGGCAAGGTCGACACCGCCCGGGTGACCGATACCTACGGCAAGCTCAAGCAGGATTATTCCGGTACCGCCTACGCCCAGTATGGGAGTCTCTTCGTCGCCAAGGTGGCGGTGGAGAACAATCGCCTGGACGACGCCGCCGCCGAGCTCAAGGCCGTAGTGGACAAGCCCCACGACGCCGAACTCGGCGAGCTGGCGCGTCAGCGTCTGGCCCGGGTGCTGGCGGCCCAGGGCAAGGCCGAAGAAGGCCTCAAGCTGCTGGACGGCGAGGCACCCAAGGCCTATGTCGCCAATCGTGAAGAATTGCGTGGCGATCTGCTGGTGGCGCTGAAGAAGCCGACCGAGGCCCGCGCCGCCTATGAAAAAGCCCGCGCCGCGCTGCCCAACGATGCAGCCGAAGGCGTGCTGCAGATGAAACTCGATGATCTCGCCAAAGGAGACGCCTGATGTTGCGCTGGAAGCCTATCGCGGTACTGGGTCTCGCCCTTGCGGTCGTCGGGTGCAGCAGCACCGGCAAGAAGGAATTGCCGCCGGCCGAGCTGAAGGACATCAAGGCCGAAGTCCGGCTGGATGAAGTCTGGAGTCGCTCGGTGGGCGACGGCCAGGGCAAGGAATACAACCGCCTGGTGCCGGCTGTGGACGGCCAGACGATCTTCGCCGCCGATGCCGATGGCCGGGTCATGGCGATGAATCGCGAGACCGGCCAGGTGCTGTGGAAGAAGGACCTGGACCTGCCGGTGTCCGGTGGGGTAGGGGTCGGCTCCGGCCTGGTGCTGGTCGGCACCCTGCGTGGCCAGGTGATCGCCCTCGACAGTGCCAGTGGCGACGAGAAGTGGCGCGCCCAGGCGTCCAGCGAAGTGCTGTCTGCCCCGGTGGTCAACAACGACGTGGTGGTGGTGCAGTCCCAGGATGACAAGCTGCAGGCCTTCGAGCTGGGCAGTGGTACCCGTCGCTGGATCTACGAAGACACCCAGCCGGTGCTGAGTCTGCGCGGTACCGGTGCGCCCCTGGTCACCAACCAGGTGGTCATGGCCGGTTTCGCCAGCGGCAAGGTGGTCGCCCTGGACGTGCAGCGCGGCCTGCCGCTGTGGGAACAGCAGATCGCCGTGCCCAAGGGCCGTTCCGAACTGGAGCGGATCGTCGACGTGGACGGTGGCCTGTCGCTGTCGGGTGACACCCTCTATGTGGTCAGCTACAACGGCCGCGTGGCCGCGCTCAATCCGGCCAACGGCCAGATTCTCTGGCAGCGGGACGCCTCCAGCTACGACGGCGTCGCCGAAGGCTTCGGCAACGTCTACCTGAGCCTGGACAACGGCACCGTGGAAGCCGTCGAGGAATCCTCGACGTCTTCGCTCTGGACCAATGCCGATCTGGCCCGTCGCCAGCTCACCGGCCCGGTGGTCTGGTCGAGTAACTTGGTGGTGGGCGACTACGCCGGCTACATTCACCTGCTGAGCCAGGTCGACGGCCGTTTCGTCGGTCGCACCAAGGTCGACGGTGACGGCGTCCGGGTACGGCCACTGGTCGTCGGCGACATGCTCTATGTTTACGGCAATGGCGGTAAACTCGTCGCCTATCGTCTGCGCTAGTGGGGTGTTTTAGAAGTGCGCGCAAGAATTGGCGAGTGATTTTTGGGTCTGGGCTAGGCGCCGCGACGAGTCATAGCAGGGCTATGGCGAGGAGTGGCAACGCCGTCCAGGCCGAAAAAGCGCCGCCAAAATTGTGTAGTAACTTCTGAAACCACCGCACTACACCTTTATCCTCAACCGATGGCCGCTACCGTGAAGTTCGGTAGCGGCCATCGTGTTTTCTGCTCTGGGAGAGCCGCATGGTTCCCGTAATTGCCCTGGTGGGGCGGCCGAACGTCGGCAAATCCACGCTTTTCAACCGCCTGACCAAGACCCGGGACGCCATCGTCGCCGACTTTGCCGGCCTGACCCGCGATCGCAAGTACGGCGAAGCCAAGTGGCAGGGGCGCACCTACATCGTGGTCGATACCGGCGGTATCTCCGGTGACGAGGAAGGTATCGACCTGAAGATGGCCGAGCAGTCGCTGCAGGCCATCGAAGAATCCGATGCGGTGCTGTTCCTGGTGGACTCCCGCGAAGGCATGACGGTCGCCGATCAGATGATCGCCGAGCATCTGCGCAAGCGAAACAAGCGCACCTTCCTGGTGGCCAACAAGGTCGATACCGTCGACCCGGATATCGCCCGGGCGGAATTCAGCCCGCTGGCCATTGGCGACGCCTATCCCATCGCGGCGGCCCACGGGCGCGGCGTGAACAACCTGCTGGAAGACGCCCTGGGCGTCTTTCCCAAGGATGAGGTCGAGGTCGAGGAGCTCACCGAGGAGCAGGTGCGGGCGGCCGCGGAAGAGGGCGGTGACGTCTTCCGTCGCGTGCAGGGCATCGACGAGACCACCGGCATCAAGATCGCCGTGATCGGCCGGCCCAACGTCGGCAAGTCGACGCTGGTCAATCGCATGCTCGGCGAAGAGCGGGTGATCGTCTATGACCAGGCCGGCACCACGCGCGACAGCATCTATATTCCCTTCGAGCGCAACGAAGAACGCTACACCCTGATCGACACCGCCGGCGTGCGCCGCCGCGGCAAGGTCTTCGAGGCGGTCGAGAAGTTCTCGGTGGTCAAGACGCTGCAGGCGATCCAGGACGCCAACGTGGTGATCTTCGTCATGGACGCCCGCGAAGGCGTGGTCGAGCACGACCTCAACCTGCTCGGCTTCGTGCTGGAGACCGGTCGTGCCCTGGTGATCGCGCTCAACAAATGGGACGGCATGGAGTCCGGCGAGCGCGACTACGTCAAGACCGAACTGGAACGCCGGCTGCTGTTCGTCGACTTCGCCGACATCCATTTCATCTCGGCGCTGCATGGCACCGGCGTGGGCCACCTGTACAAGTCGGTGCAGCAGTCCTTCGCCTCGGCCACCACCCGCTGGCCGACCAGTCGCCTGACCCAGATCCTCGAGGACGCGGTGCAGGAGCACCAGCCGCCGATGGTCAGTGGTCGGCGCATCAAGTTGCGCTATGCCCACCTGGGCGGTGCCAACCCGCCGCTGATCGTCATCCACGGCAACCAGACCGATGCGGTGCCCAAGTCCTATACCCGCTATCTGGAAAAGACCTATCGCCGGGTGCTCAAGCTGGTGGGTACGCCGATCCGTATCGAGTACCGCGGTGGCGAGAACCCCTTCGAGGGCAAGAAGAACACCCTCACCGAGCGCCAGGTCAACAAGAAGCGCCGGTTGATGAGCCACCACAAGAAGGCCGAGAAGAAGCGCAAGGACAAGCGCCGGTAGACCGGCAGGACGTTGCGCAAGGAAGGGGGCTCAGGGGAGCCCCCTTTTTCTTTGGGAAAAATTCCTTTGCAGCACCTTTTTCAGTGGAAAAGGCTGCGCCGTTTTCCACGCTACGGGGTAGCCTCCCGGCTTGGCGCTGCGGCCTCCTTGGGCACTGGCCGACCCTCTCTCCCTCTGGGAGAGGGTTGGGGTGAGGGCCTGCCCCGTGCCGGCGCTTCAAGGAAAAGGCCATGCGCTGGCGCTCTCCCAAAGGGCGAGGGGATGCCTGAATTGACCGCTGCGCCCAGGCGTTGGCCCGGCAAGACTTGCCCTCTCGCGCAAAAAATCGCAGTCTGCCGATCTCCTTCCAGCCAGACCCGTGCCCGCGCGATGATCCAGAGCAAGCTTCCCGACCTCGCCGTCACCATCTTTACCCGCATGTCCCAGCTCGCCGCCCAGACCGGTGCGCTGAATCTGTCCCAGGGCTTTCCCGATTTCGACGGCCCGGCCGAGCTGCTCGCGGCGGTCGGTCGCCATGTCGCGGCCGGTCACAACCAGTACGCACCCATGACCGGACTGCCGGCGCTGCGCCAGCAGGTGGCGGCCAAGGTCGCCCGCTTCTATGGTCGAGAGGTGGACGCCGAGGCCGAGGTCACCATCGTGCCCGGGGCTACCCAGGGCCTGTTCTGCGCTCTCCAGACCCTGGTGCGGCCAGGCGACGAGGTGATCGTCTTCGATCCCTGCTACGACAGCTACGAACCCTCGGTGCAACTGGCCGGCGGACGCTGTGTGCACGTGCCCCTGGCGCTGCCGGGCTTCGGTATCGACTGGACGGCACTGGAAGCCGCCCTGAGTCCGCGCACCCGCGCCATCGTGCTCAATACTCCGCACAACCCGAGTGGCGCCCTGGTCAGCGCCGCCGAACTGGATCGCCTGGCCGCGCTGATCCGCGGGCGCGATCTCTACCTGGTCAGCGACGAGGTCTATGAGCACCTGGTCTATGACGGCGAGCGCCATGCCAGCGTCATCGCCCATGACGAACTCTATGCCCGCGCCTTCGTGGTCAGCTCCTTCGGCAAGACCTATCACGTCACCGGCTGGAAGACCGGCTACGTGGTGGCGCCGCCGGCGCTGTCGGCCGAGTTGCGCAAGGTGCACCAGTACGTGAGCTTCTGCGCGGTGACGCCGATCCAGGGCGCCCTGGCCGATTTCATGGCCGCCCATCCCGAACACCTCAGCGAGCTGCCGGCCTTCTACCAGGCCAAGCGCGATCTCTTCTGCGATCTGCTGGGTAGCTCGCGCTTCAGCTTCCAGCGCGCCGCCGGCACCTATTTCCAGGTCGTCGACTATTCCGCCATCCGCCCGGATCTGGACGACGTGGCCATGGCCGAGTGGCTGACCCGCGAGCATGGCGTCGCCGCCATTCCACTGTCGGTGTTCTACCAGACGCCGCCTGCGGACCTGCGCCTGGTGCGCTTCTGCTTCGCCAAGCGCGAAGACACCCTGCGTCAGGCAGCGGAGCGGCTATGCGCGATCTGACCCCCACCCAGGACCTGCGCCTGACGCTGCTGCAGAGCGAACTGGCCTGGCACGACCCGGCCGCCAACCGCGCCCATTTCGAGCGTCTGCTGACGGCCGTGGGCGAGACCGATCTGGTCATCCTGCCGGAGATGTTCACCACCGGCTTTTCCATGGATTCGGCGACCCTGGCCGAGCCTGCGGACGGGCCGACAGCGGCCTGGATGCGAGAACAGGCGCGGCGTCTCGGCGCGGTGGTCACTGGCAGTCTGATCGTGCGGGACGCGGACGGCCAGCACCGCAATCGCCTGTTGTGGGCGACGCCTGATGGCGAGTTGCAGCACTATGACAAGCGCCACCTGTTTCGCATGGCCGGCGAGCACGAGCACTATGCTCCGGGCGAGCAGCGCCTGGTGGTGACACTCAAGGGTTGGCGGATCCGCCCGCTGATCTGCTACGACCTGAGATTTCCGGTCTGGAGTCGCGCCCAGGACGATACCGACCTGCTGCTCTATGTCGCCAACTGGCCGGCGCCGCGGCGCGGGCACTGGAACGGCCTGCTGCCGGCGCGGGCCATCGAGAACCTCTGCTATGTCGCCGCGGTGAACCGCCTTGGCAGCGACGGCAATGGCCATCCCTATGCCGGTGACAGCCAGGTACTGGACTTCCAGGGTGAACCCCTGATCGAGGCCGGCGCGGAATCCGGCATCTTCCACACCGCGCTCTCGGCTACCGCCCTTACCGCCTATCGCCAGCGCTTTCCGGCGCAGCGCGATGCCGACACCTTCCGCCTGGACTGATCAGGCCCAGAAGGGCGCTGGCTGGGCGGCGTGCTGGTGGATCAGGGCGACGGCCCGGTCCACGTCCGCCGCGGTGGTGTAGCGACCCAGGCTGAATCTGTAGCTGCGTGCGGCCTGTTCCGGGGTGAGCCCCAGACCCAGCAATACATGGGAGGGCGCCGCCTTGGCCGAACTGCACGCCGAGGTGGTCGAGAAGGCCAGCTGGCGCTGCAATGACGCGGTGTCCAGCGGCGTGGCGAAGGTCACATTCAGGGTATGGGGAATGCGCCGCCGGGCACAGCCATTGAGCTGCATGCCGGGCAAAGTCTGCACCCCAGCCAGGAACCGCTCGCGCAACTGGCCGAGTCGCTCGTTCTCCCGCGCCATGGCCTGGCCGGCTAGGGCGAAGGCGGTACCCATGCCGACGATCTGGTGGGTGGCCAGGGTGCCCGAGCGCAGCCCGCGCTCGTGGCCGCCGCCGTGGATCTGCGCCTGCAGGGCGCCCTCGGCACGCGGACCGACATAGAGGGCCCCGATGCCCTTGGGGCCATAGGTCTTGTGCGCGGAAAAGGACATCAGATCGACCTCCAGGCTGGTCAGGTCGAGGGCGACCTTGCCGGTGGCCTGGGCGGCGTCCACATGGAAAAGGGCGCCACGGGCGCGCACCAGCCGGCCGATGGCGGCGATGTCGGTCAGGGTGCCCAGCTCGTTGTTCACCCCCATCAGCGAGACCAGGCAGGTGTCCGCCCGCCAGGCCTGCTCGACGGCGGCGGGGGTGATCAGACCGGCCGCATCAGGCGTCAGGTAGGTGACGGTGAAGCCCTCGGCTTCCAGTTGGGCCGCGGTATCGAGCACCGCCCGGTGTTCCAGGCAACTGGTGATCAGATGGCCGTGCCCGCGACGCCGGGCCACGCCGAGCAGCGCGAGGTTGTTGGACTCGGTGGCACCGGAGGTCCAGATCAGTTGCTCGGGCCGGGCGCCGACCAGATCGGCCACCTGCTGGCGGGCGGTATCCACGGCGCGCTGGGCGTCGTTGCCGAAGGCATGGCCGCGGGAGGCGGGATTGCCGAAGACGCCCTGGCGCCCCAGGCAACCCAGCATGGCTTCGATGACGACATCGTCGACAGGAGTGGTGGCGGCGTAGTCGAAATACAGGGGATAAGCGTCCATGGCGGCCTCGAGCAATCAGATGGGAATAGGCTAGCGCGTTCGTCTCGAAAGGAATTTGCTTTCTGGTCGTTATGTGGGGGGGCTGATGCGAATAGAATTCCACTGTGAAGTAGTTTTTGGGAAATTCATTTCATGGATCGCTTTGATCGCGCCATTCTCGACATCCTTCAGCAGGACAGCACCCGACCTGTGGCCGATATCGCCGAGCGCATTGGCCTGGGCACCACCGCCTGTTGGCGGCGGATCCAGAAGCTGGAGGAGCAGGGGGTCATCCGCGCCCGGGTGGCGCTGCTCGATCCCCGGCAGCTCAACGTGGGGGTGACGGTGTTCGTCTCGGTACGGACCAACCAGCACGCCATGGACTGGCTGCAGCGCTTCCACGAGGCGGTGGCGGCCATTCCGGAGGTGGTCGAGCTCTATCGCATGGCCGGCGACACGGACTACCTGATGCGCATCGTGGTCCCGGACATCGCCGCCTACGATGGCGTCTACAAGCGCCTGATCCAGGTGCCGGGGCTGCTAGACGTCAGCTCCAGCTTCGCCATGGAGCAGATCAAGTACAGCACGGCCTTGCCGCTGGATTATGTGCGGTAGGAGCTGATGAAGATCGTAGCGTGGAAAACGGCGCCGCCTTTTCCACTCTTGATATCGGCTGCGTGGGATCACCCTCACCCCAGCCCTCTCCCGGAGGGAGAGGGGGTTGTCCGAGCGCGAGGTGGTTTTGGCGGCCAGGTAGATCATCAGCGACTGCGGAGGTGGCTGATGCGTAGCGTGGAAAACGGCGTAGCCTTTTCCACCCTTGATATCGGCTGCGTGGGGTCTCCCTCACCCAACCCTCTCACGGAGGGAGAGGGGGCTGCTCCGTGCGCGAGGTGGTTCTGGCGGCCAGGTAGATCATCAGCGACTGCGGAGGTGGCTGATGCGTAGCGTGGAAAACGGCGCAGCCTTTTCCACAGGGACATTGGCTGCGTGGGATCACCCTCACCCCGGCCCTCTCCCGGAGGGAGAGGGGGTTGTACGAGCGGGCGCTGGGTTTTGGCGGCCAGGTAGATCATAAGCGGCTGCGGAGGTGGCTGATGCGTAGCGTGGAAAACGGCGCAGCCTTTTCCACGCACAATATCAGCTGCGTGGTATCTCCCTCACCCCAGCCCTCTCCCGGAGGGAGAGGGGGCTGCTCCGTGCGCGAGGTGGTTTTGGCGGCCAGGTAGATCATCAGCGGCTGCGGAGGTGGCTGATGCGTAGCGTGGAAAACGGCGTAGCCTTTTCCACTCTTGATATTGGCTGCGTGGGATCACCCTTACCCCGGCCCTCTCCCGGAGGGAGAGGGGGGCGTTCGTGCGGGGGATGGTTTTGGCGGCCAGGTAGATCATCAGTGGCTGCGGAGGTGGCTGATGCCTAGCGTGGAAAACGGCGCAGCCTTTTCCACCCTTGATATCGGCTGCGTGGTATCTCCCTCACCCAACCCTCTCCCGGAGGGAGAGGGGCTGCTCCGTGCGCGTCCGTGGTCGCGACACCTCAGCGATAGGCGCTGACCTGATTCAGCAGGGTGATGTCATCGGCCGGTAGCTGCAGCCGGGTGGCGGCCACCAGGTCGTCGAGTTGGGCCTGGGAGGTGGCGCTGGCGATCGGCGCGGTGATACTGGGACGGGCGATCAGCCAGGCCAGGGCGACCTGGGCCGGGGTGGCGTCGTGCTTTTCGGCGATCTCGTCGAGGCCGGCCAGGATGGCCATGCCGCGTTCGTCCAGGTAGCGCTTGACCATCTCCGCCCGCGAACCCTGGAGATCATCCTTGGTGCGGTACTTGCCGGTCAGGAAGCCGCTGGCCAGGGAGAAGTAGCTGATCACGCCCAGACCGAGTTCCTCGACCACCGGTTCCAGGTCGGTCTCGTAATCCTGGCGTGCATGCAGGTTGTAGTGGGGCTGCAGGCTCTGGTACGCCGGCACGCCCAGGCGTTCGGCGATCCTGGCCGCTTCGCGCAGGCGCTGGCCGCCATAGTTGGAAGCGCCGATCACCCGCACCTTGCCTTGCTCCACCAGCCGCGCGAAGGCGCCCAGGGTTTCCTCCAGCGGCGTGTCCTCGTCGTCGCAATGCGCCTGATAGAGATCGATGCGATCGGTCTGCAGACGCTTGAGCGACGCCTCCACCGCCTGCTGCACATAGCTGGCCTTGAGGCCCTTGCGGCCTTCGCCCATGTCCATGCCCAGCTTGGTGGCCAGGATCACCTGGTCGCGCTTGCCGCTGCGGGCGAACCATTTGCCCAGCAGGGTCTCGGATTCGCCACCGCTGTTGCCGGGTGCCCAGCGCGAATAGACGTCGGCGGTGTCGATGAAGGTCAGGCCCGCCTCGAGCAGGGCGTCCAGCATGCGGAAGGACTGGGCTTCGTCCAGCGTCCAGCCGAAGACGTTGCCACCGAAGCAGAGTGGCGGCACCTGGAGGTCTGAGTGGCCAAGGGTACGTGTGTGCATGGAATCCTCATCCGGTTGGGAGTCATGCAGGTTACGACCGATGGCCGCGGCTCAAGGTTCGAGGCGTGATGACCCCGGCCACTCCCGCAGCGGGAGGGGTTTGCCGAGGGCATAGCCCTGGGCGTAGTCGACGCCGATGGTGCCGAGCAATTCGAAGGTGGCCTGGGATTCGACGAATTCGGCAATGGTCTCGGCGCCCAGATGATGGGCAACCTGGTTGATGGACTCGACGATGGCGCGATCCAGCGGATCCTGATCGAGGGTGCGGATGAAGCTGCCGTCGATCTTCACGTAGTCGACGCGGAAGTGCTTGAGGTAGGCGAAGGAGCTGAGGCCGGCGCCGAAGTCGTCCAGGGCGATGCGGCAGCCGCGTTCGCGCACCTGGCTGATGAGCGCGGAGGCCACCGAGAGCTTGTTGATCACCGCGGTCTCGGTCAGTTCGAAGAGCAGGCGCTGCGGATCCAGCGGCGAGGCGGCGATCAGCTCCAGCAATTCGGGCAGAAAGTCGGGATCGCTCAGGCTGTTGCCCGAGAGGTTGATGCCCACGTGCAGCTCGGGTCGTTCCTGCAGCCAGGGCACCAGCTCGACCAGCACCTGACGCACCACCCAGCGGTCGATGCTGCTCATCAGGCCGAAACGCTCGGCGGCCGGGATGAAGGTGGCCGGCGAGATCAGCTGGCCCTGGACATCGCGCAGGCGCAGCAGCAGCTCGACGTGCTGCGCAGTGCTACCGGTGGCGCGAGTGGGGACGATGGTCTGGGCGTGGAGTTCGAAGCGGTGCTGCTCCAGGGCCTCGCGCAGGCCGCTGGCCATGAGGATCTCGCGGTGCTGGCGCTCCACGTCCTCGCTGCCGGCGCGATAGAGCGCGGCGCGATTGCGCCCGGCGTGCTTGGCGGTGTAGCAGGCCACGTCGGCCTGGCTCATCAGTTCGGCCGGGCTGCGGGTTTCGGCGGTGATGGCGACGATGCCGGCGCTGGCGCCGACGTCGTAGATCCGGTTCTGCCAGTTGAAGCGCACGGCACCGATGCTGGCGATGAGTTTTTCGGCGACGGTCTCGGCCTGTACCAGGTCGCAATCGCGCAGCAGCAGGGCGAATTCGTCGCCGCCGATGCGCGCCACCGCGTCCGAGCCGCGCAGGGAATCGTGCAACAGGGTGCCCAGTTCGCGCAGCAGCAGGTCGCCGGCGGCATGGCCGGCGGAGTCGTTGACCACCTTGAAGCGGTCCAGGTCGATGAAGCACAGCGCATGCTGGATGGTGCCGGCCTGGGCCTGCTGCCAGGCGGCGTCCAGCTCCTGTTCGAACTTCAGGCGGTTGTAGAGCCCGGTCAGGGCGTCGTGGGAGGCGTTGTAGCTCAGCTCGCGCTGCAGGTTGCGGGCATGGGTGACATTCTGGAACACCAGCACCGCGCCGATGATATGGCCATCCACCGTGCGTACCGGCGCCGCGGAGTCCTGCACCTCGTGTCTTTCACCCTGGCGGCTGAGCAGCACCGCGCCTTCGTCCAGCGAGGTGATGGTCTGCTCGCGCAGGCAGCGGGTCACCGGACTGGGCAGGACCTCGTCGCTCTGGCTGTCGTGGATACGGAAGACCTCTTCGTGGGGGCGCCCCTGGGCATCCGCCAGCGACCAGCCGGTCAGCTGTTCGGCGACTGGATTGAGAAAGAGGATGCGGCCGTCCATGTCGGTGGTCAGCACGGCGTCGGCGATGGAGGCCAGGGTGACCTGCAGCCGTTCCTTTTCCTCGTAGAGCGCCGTGGTCAGGCGGTGGTGCTCGGTGACGTCTCTATTGCTGCCGACCAGGCGGCAATGCCCCTCGCTGATCTCGATGGCGATCACCTCGGAGCGGATCCTGCGCACGACACCATCCGGGCGGACGATGCGAAACTCGTGTTCATAGGAGGTGAGGTTGCGGATGGACTCGCGGAAGAGCGCCATGGAGCCATCGCGATCCTCGGGATGCAGGGCTTCGATCCAGGTCGCCAGTTCGTGGTGGCCTTCAATCAAGGGCAGGCCGTAGAGCTGATGGACCTTGGCATCGGCGATGAATTGACGGCTGCGGCTGTCCCACTCCCAGATACCGACGTTGCTCGCACGAATCGCCAGTTGCAGCCGCTCGCGCAGGTGCGCGTTGACTGCATCGGCGCGCCGCTTGGCATCGATATCACGAACCTGCAGCAGATAGCCGGTGAGCAGGTCGCCGTCGTCATGGTCGGGCGACAGCGCCAGTTGCATCCACAACCCCTGGCCATCGCGGTGCAGCAGACGGCGGGTCTGTTCGCCTTCCTCGATCGTCAGGGGTTCTTCGGCATCAGCGCTCAACGCTTCTAGCAACCGGCCGTCGAGACTGTGGCGTGGATAACCGAGCATGGCCTCCAGGGCCAGGTTCACCTGGCTCAGGCGGCCCTCCACCGACAGCAGCGCCATGCCATAGGGCGCGGCGCTCAGGGCATGGCGGAAGCGCGCCTCGTTGCGCGCCAGACGCTGGTTGTGGTGGCGGCTCTGCTGCACGGCGGCGGCCAGCAGCAGCGGTGAAATCTGCATCAGGGCCACCGGAATGTAGGTCAGGGCTTCCTGCATCAGGGAGGCGCCGCGGACACCGAGCAGATAACCGTGGGCCACCAGGTAGGTGAAGATCAGGATGTTCAGACCGCCCACCACCGCGGTACCCGCGGCGCTGAGCCTCAGGGTCATCAGCAGCAGCAGGGTGGAGACGTAGACGAAGGGATAGGGCACGTAGGTCAGCAGGGCGAGCACCAGCGCGGGGCTGATCAGCAGCAGGATGACGAATTCGCGGGCGCCCTGGCGGCTGAACTGCTGCCAGTGCAGCGGGCGGCGGAGAAAAGCCAGGGGCATCACCACCAGCAGGCCGAGGGCGTCGCCGAGGTACCAGTGCAGGGCCACTCGCAACAACTCCGGGTTGCCCTGCTGGGCGGCGATCAGGGTCCCCAGGGCGGTACCGGCCAGGGGCGTCACCAGCACCCCGTAGAACAGCAGGCGTCCCATGGCCGCGACATTGCGTTCGGGATGGAGGATGCGATCGTGCAGCAGCCAGGCGCCGAACAGGATCTCGGCCAGATTGGGTAGGGAATAGAGCGCGCCGATGGCCGGCTGGCCACTGAAGGGCAGCTCGGCCAGGGCGCCGGCCAGCCAGATCGCCAGCAGCTGCAGCGGCCAGCGGCGGGGCGCCGAGCGCAGCAGCCAGGCGATCGCCAGGCCATTGGGCAACCAGAGGGTGGCCACGCTGGTGGACGCCTGGCGGGTAAAGAGGATGCACAGGACCGAACTGATCAGGAACAGCAGTGCCAGCGCGGCGGCGTCACGCAGCAGAGAGGTGTTTCGCGACAAAGTGGAAGTCATTGCCTATCCAGACACGCTGCTCGGCCGGCAGGTGCCGGGCAGACGAGACGATCCCGAAGAAGCGGGGAGTATCTCCGCTGGTTGGCCATAAAAAAAGGGAATACCGGTCGGTATTCCCTTGGGCTTGACCAATGTCAGCGTCAGGCAGCCTTGGCCTGGGCCTGGGTAACCGCGCGGTTCAGGGCGCTGAGCAGCGCGCGGAAGCTGGCGGTGGTGATGTTCTCGTCGATGCCGATGCCGTGCAGCGGGCGCTGGCCTTCCAGGCGGACCTCGATGTAGGAGGCGGCCTTGGCGTTGGCGCCGGCGCCGATGGAATGCTCGTGGTAGTCCATGATCTCCACCGCCTGGGGCAGGCTGGCGACCAGGGCTTCCAGCGGCCCCTTGGCGGTGCCGTGCCAGTGCTCGGTACGACCCTCGACGGCGACCTTGATGTCGACGGTGGAGGTGCCATCTTCCTCGCGCAGCTTGTGGCTGACCAGGGCATAGGGGCTCTTGGCCTGCAGGTATTCCTGTTCGAGCAAGGCATGGATCTGCGCCGCGCTCATCTCCAGGCCCAGGCGATCGGTCTCGCGCTGCACCACCTGGCTGAATTCGATCTGCATGCGACGGGGCAGGCTGATGCCGTATTCCTGTTCCAGCAGGAAGGCGATGCCGCCCTTGCCCGACTGGCTGTTGACGCGGATGACCGCCTCGTAGTCGCGACCGATGTCGGCCGGATCGATGGGCAGGTAGGGCACTTCCCAGAGCGCATCCGGCTTCTGCTGGGCGAAGCCCTTGCGGATGGCGTCCTGGTGAGAGCCGGAAAAGGCGGTGTGGACCAGGTCGCCGACATAGGGGTGACGCGGGTGCACCGGCAGCTGGTTGCACTCCTCGACGGTCTTGCGCACGGCGTCGATATCGGAGAAGTCCAGCTCGGGGTCGACGCCCTGGGTGTAGAGGTTGAGCGCCAGGGTCACCAGGCAGACGTTGCCGGTACGCTCGCCGTTGCCGAACAGGCAGCCCTCGACACGATCGGCGCCGGCCATCACCGCCAGTTCCGAAGCGGCCACGCCGGTGCCGCGATCGTTATGGGTATGGACGCTGATCAGCACGCTGTCGCGGCGGTCGATGTGGCGCCCGAACCACTCGATCTGGTCGGCGTAGTTGTTGGGCGTGGCGCACTCGATGGTGGCGGGCAGGTTGAGGATCAGTTTGTTGGCCGGGGTCGGTGCGAATACCGCGATCACCGCGTTGCACACCTCGACGGCGAAGTCGGTCTCGGTGGAGCTGAACACCTCGGGCGAATACTCGAAGCCCCACTGGGTCTCCGGCCGCTCGGCGGCCAGGCGCACGATGGTCTGGCCGGCGGCCACGGCGATGGCCTTGACGCCGGCCTTGTCCTGGCCGAAGACGATGCGGCGGAAGCTCGGCGCGCAGGCGTTGTAGTAGTGGACGATGGCGCGCTTGGCGCCCTTGAGCGACTCGAAGGTGCGCTCGATGAGGTCGTCACGGGCCTGGGTCAGCACCTGGATGGTGACATCGTCGGGAATATGACCACCCTCGATCAGCTCGCGAACGAAGTCGAAGTCGGTCTGGGAGGCGGACGGGAAGCCCACCTCGATCTCCTTCAGGCCCACGGCGACCAGGCACTTGAAGAAGGCCATCTTCTTCTCGGCGTCCATCGGTTCGATCAGCGACTGGTTGCCGTCGCGCAGGTCGGTGGACAGCCAGATCGGCGCCTTGTCGATGACCTGGTCCGGCCAGGTACGGTCGGGCAGGGCGACGGGCGTGAAGGGACGGTACTTCTGCGAGGGATCTTTGAGCATGGTCATGGGGATTCTTTCCTTGGGCGGGGTCGGGACTTACGAAGCGAACGCGGTCGAGCTTCGCAGTCGTGGACTGACCAGTCGCAGGCAGCGGTGCTGCCGGAGGAGGATGAGGGTATGGGCGTTGTGCATGGCGCTAACGTTAGTCCGCCCAGGGCAGGTCTCGCAATGTTCTTTTTAAAATTGGCAGGAATGTTCACTTAGGGGTTTTTGGTGGGGATTTATTGCTGGTTGAGGCTGAGTATTGGTGATATATAAATGGGAGGGGCGGTGTTTTTTGTGTAACCCGAGATCGCCGGAGCGACCCCTGGCGCCGGGCCGGGGTCAATGCAGGACGATTCCCGGCAACCGAACGAAAGGAAGGCGTCCATGAAGACTCTCGCACTGGTAGGCCTGGCGACCACCCTGGTCGCGGGTCTGGCCTCGACGGCCCAGGCGGCCGACAACCCCCTGGAAGCGGAACGCTGGAAGACGCGACCACTGATCCTGGTCGCGCCGACGGCCAATGATCCCCAGGTCGCGACGCTCCGCGAGGAACTGGCGCAGCCGACCAATCGCGAAGCCTTCGTCGAGCGCGAGATGGTGCTCTATACGGTGGTGGGCGACGCCGGTAGCCGCAACGACGAGCCGTTGCGGCCGGAGCAGACCCGGGCGCTGCTCAAGGCGCTGGACGCCCGTGCCGGCCAGCCGGCCACGCTCTATCTGGTGGGCAAGGATGGCGGGGTCAAGGTACGGGAGCAGCAGGGGTGGTCGCTCAAGGCGCTGTTCGGCACGGTCGACCGGATGCCGATGCGGCGGTAGGGCGGGGCCCTCACCCCAGCCCTCTCCCGGGGGGAGAGGGGGCCTATCGAGGCAGCCGGACGCGTGTAGGGTGGACAACGGGGCAGCCTTGTCCACGCGGCTAAGGCACCGGGCCGTCAGTGGAAAACGCTGACGCGGTTTTCCACGCTACGGGGCTGGAGTTTCCCCTCACCCCAGCTTTTCCCCGAGGCAGGGGAGGCGCAGGACCGTAGGTTGGGTTGAGCGTTTAGCGAAGCCCAACAAGCCCAGCCCTCAGGTATAGACGTAGGGCCCGCCCTGCTCCAGCGCGCGCTGGTAGGCCGGACGGGCATGGATGCGCTTGAGGAAGTCCACCAGCTTGGGGCGCTTGCCATTGTCCAGGCCGGCGCGGCTGGCGGCGGCTTCCAGGGGGAAGCTGAGCTGGATGTCGGCCGCGGTGACGCGGTCGCCGACGAACCAGCCGCTGGCGCCCAGCTGGCTTTCCAGGTAGTCCAGGTGCAGGTCCAGTTGCGGCTGGATGAAGCTGGCCGTGGCCTTGGCGGCGATGCCCTTGGCGATGGGCCTGGCGAAGAAAGGCATGGGCGAGGTGGCGATGCGGTCGAACACCAGCTTGAGCAGCAGCGGCGTCATGGCCGAGCCTTCGGCGTAGTGCAGCCAGTAGGTGTAACGCACGAACTCCGGGCTGTCCTGGGCGGGCAGCAGTTGCGGACCGTAGCGCCGTGCCAGGTAGTCGACAATGGCGCCGGATTCGGCCAGGGTCAGCTCACCGTCGACGATCACCGGCGACTTGCCCAGCGGATGCACCTTGCGCAACTCCGGCGGGGCGAACAGGCCACCCGCCGCTCGCTCGTAGCGCTGCACCCGATACTCGATGCCGAGTTCTTCGAGCAGCCAGAGCACCCGCTGGGAGCGGGAGTTGTTCAGGTGGTGGACGACGATCATGGTCTTTCCTTAGGCCGGGGCGGGCGATCAGGGCGCCGGGGTGCCCGGTTCGCCGAGGGAGGTCATGGCCTCGCGCGGTTCCAGCCGCCCGCGGAAGTCGCGTCCGCTCGGGTGCTGGAACACATGGAGGCCGAATTCCGGGAGGATGGAGAGCAGGTGGTCGAAGATGTCCCCCTGGATACCCTCATATTGCGCCCACACCGTGGTGTTGGTGAAGCAGTAGATCTCCACCGGCAGGCCCTCGCCGGAGAGCGGCATCTGGCGTACCAGCAGGGTCATGCCCTGATGCACCCCGGGGTGGGCGCGCAGGTAGCGTTCGACATAGGCGCGAAAGGTCCCCAGGTTGGTGACCCGGCGGGTGTTGACCGGCTCCTGGCCGCGCTTTTCCAGCTTGCGATTCCAGTCCGCCAGTTCCTGTTCCTTGGCGGTGAGGTAGTCGTCCAGCAGGTTGAAGCGGTGCAGGTGCTCGCGCTCGGCGTCGCTGAGGAAATGCACGCTGTTCTGGTCGATGTTGAGCGCGCGCTTGATCCGTCGGCCACCGGCTTCCTGCATGCCGCGATAGTTGCGGAAGGCGTCGGTGATGAATCTCTTGGTGGGGATGGTGGTGATGGTCTTGTCGAAGTTCTGCACCTTGACCGTGTGCAGGGCGATGTCGATGACGTCGCCGTCGGCGTTGAGCTGGGGCATCTCGATCCAGTCGCCGACGCGGATGATGTCGTTGCTGGAGATCTGCACGCTGGCCACCAGGGAGAGCAGGGTGTCCTGGAAGATCAGCAGCAGCACCGCGGCCATGGCGCCGAGGCCGGAGAGCAGGATCAGCGGCGAGCGGTCGATCAGGGTGGCGATCATCAGGATGACCGCGATGGCGTAGATGACGATCTTGCTGACCTGGACATAGCCCTTGATCGGCTTGAGCCGCGCCGAGGGCCTTCGCGAATAGAGCACGTTGACCACGTTCAGGGCGCTGCCCAGGGCCAGGGCGATGGTCAGCACGATGAAGGCGCTGCAGACGTTCTGCACCACGGTGACCAGGGCCTCGGGCCGCCCGGGCACCAGTTCGATGCCGATCGACAGCACCAGGGCCGGAACGATGTTGGCCAGCCTACCGATGACGCGATGGTGATTGAGTTCGTGATCCTGGCCGAAGGAGGTGCTGCGCAGCAGGCGATAGAAGCCGCGCACCAGGATGCGCTTGACGATCCAGTTGAGGACCCAGGCCGCCAGCAGCAGACCGAGGCAGGCGACCAGGGTGAGCAGTTGTGGGTGTTTTTCGAGATTGTCGATCAGGTTGGTCAGGGCCGTGGGCATAGGGTGTCTCTTGACGGGATACTACGGGCGCCACGTTAGCAAAGCTGCGCCCCGCATGGCGTATTCGGCGCCCGGGGTCGGTCCAAGGTTCAGTCTTTCCAGGAAAATTTCCATGCGCGTCATCCCTGCCTTTTTGACCCTCGTCGCCGTGCTGCTGCTCGCCGGTTGCGCCGGCCGTCCGTTCGGACCGCCAACCCTGGACGATCGTCTGGCCGAGCTGGGCTATCGGCAGGGCGCCGCCATGGACACCATCCTGGGCTTCGACCTCTCCGGCTGGCACTACCTGGATACCCGGCACCTGGCGCTGGGAACCGGTCTCGGCCGCGCCTATCTGGTGGACTTCGCCGTGCCCTGTCGCAACCTGGCCGCTGGCAATCGCCTGGGCTATCGCTCGCGCGCCGCCGGCCTGCGTCCGGGCGACTTCCTGGTGTCCACCGATGCCCGGGGCAGCCGGATGGAGTGCCCCATCGGCGGCCTGTATCGCCTCGATCCCGTGCGCTGAGTGGCGCAGGGCTGGCCAGCTCGCACAGACCGGAGTCCGGCTGTGGCCGGCGATCCGCCTTGCCCGCGAGCGGCCTAGTGCTCCACCGGTTCGCGCTTCTTCCACCAGCCGGCGAACAGGCCGACCGGATAGATCGTCACCATGACGACGAACACCGCCCAGGTGCGCCAGGACCAGGCCGACAGCACGAAGCCCTGGGAAAAGCCCACCAGCAGATAGCAGGCCGCGGTGACCAGCAGGATGCTGCCGAGGGCGCTGCCGAAGCGGGGTCTTGAGGTCATGGTGATTCCAGGTCGAGGCAAGGGAGGGCGTCCCTTTTAAGCCAGTGCCGGACGCCTGGCAATGCCCCCGACTGCAACCAATTGTTTGCTGCCGGTCAGGGCTTGAAGGCGCCGATGAAGATGCTCGGGTCGACCCGCACGTCATTGAGGCTGACGTTCCAGTGCAGGTGCGGACCCGTGGCGCGGCCGGTGCTGCCGACGCGGCCGACCACGCCGCCGCGCGGGACCTCCTGGTCGACCTGGACATCGATGCGCGAGAGGTGGCAGAACATGCTGATCAGCCCCTGGCCGTGATCGACGAACACCGTCTTGCCATTGAAGAAGTAGTCGCCCACCAGCACCACCTTGCCGGCGGCCGGAGCCTTGACCGGGGTGCCGGCGGGCACGGCGAAGTCCAGCCCTGAATGCGGATTGCGCTCCTGGCCATTGAAGAAGCGGCGCAGGCCGAAGGGGCTGGAGAGCGCGCCGTCCACCGGCTTGTCCAGCAGCAGATTGCTGGGCTGGTTCGACGAGAACAGCCGGTAGGCGGCCTGCTGTTCGGCCAGTTCGCGCTCGAAGCGCTTCAGGTCCTCAGGATTGGGCGTGACCTGGCGCTGGTTCTTCAGGGTGATGCGCTGCTCGGCGTAGTGCCGACTGCCGACCGTGAACGCCTGGGGCGCGGCGCCGGCGACCTCCAGCGGCTGGCGGCCAGTGGCCGTGCCCAGGGGGATGCCGACGATGGCTACCCAGCCGTTGCCGTCCTTGACCACCAGCACCGGTTTGCCCTGGTAGCGCACCCGCGGCGCGGCGTCACCCGGAATGGGGACCACGGCGACGCCGCCCGGCACGGGTTTGTCCAGCAGGCGTTGCAGATAGGTGCCGGCGTGGGCGGGAAGGGTCAGCAACAGGCAACAGAGCAGGGCGAACAGGCGGGGCATGGGCGCATCCGGTGGCGAAAACGCCCATGCTGGAGCAGGCGAGGGCCGCGGGGCAAGGTGCCCGCGGCTCCCTTGGTCAGTTGGGGACGATCTTGTAGAGCACGGTTTCCAGCGCCGGCTTCTGCTTGGGATCGAAGAAGCTCATCTCGGGGATGCGCGAATCCGTGACGTAGACGGTGCCATCCGGACCACGGCCGAAGGTGTCCGGCCAGACCAGTTTCTTGTCCTGCACCAGGGTGGTGAGCTGACCGTTCTCGCGGATCTTCACCGCATGGTCTTCCACCGCGCTGACATAGAGGCGCCCTTGCGGGTCCATCAGCAGGCCGTCGGCCGGACCGTTCTCGCCGACCTTTTCCACCTTGGCCGGCAGGCTGGCGAGTTCGTCGCCCTGCAGCGCCGCGGTAGGAATGCGGTAGAGGGTATTGCCCTTGACCGCCTGCCAGTAAAGGTAGTCGCCGGCCGGGGAGAGGGCGATGCCATCAGCGGAGAATTCCACGCCACGGCCATCCGGACGCACCAGCGGCTTGCCGTCGGCCTTGACCTTGACGCCCTTCTCGGCCTGGGTGCTCGGATCGCCATCCAGGGCGCGGCGGGCCTTGCCGCTCTCCAGGTCCAGCACCACCAGAGCGCCGCGGGCACCGGAGTCGGTGATATAGGCATGGCGGCCATCCGGGCTGAATCTGACGTCATTGAGGTAGCTGCCCTGGGGTGCCACGCTCTCGTCCAGGGCGTAGACCTTGCTCACCTGGTTGCTGGCCAGGTCGATCCTGACCAGCTTGGGCGCGCCGGGCACCACCAGCGCCTGGGCCGGAGCGCCCGGGTCGATCACCCAGAGACTGCCACGACCGTCGGCCACCACGGATTGCACGCAGACCCAGTGATTGCCCGGGGTCAGTTCGTCGCGCTTGGCATTGCGCCAGCCGTTCCAGGCCGGGTCCGGATAGGGCACCAGGCTGCCGTCGGGCTTGAGTTCGGCGACCGAGACCTCGCTGTCTTCGGTCCAACGCGGAAAGTTGACGAAGATCCGGCCGTTCTCGCTGACGGTCACGCCCGTGACCTGGTGGTCGAAGCTGGCGACCTTTTCCAGCGTGGCGCCGGATTCGGCGGCCAGGGCGACGGGTGCCAGGGGCAGGGCGGTCAGCAGGGTGGCCAGGGCGAGGCGGGAGAGGGCAGGTCTGGGCATGGCGGATTCCTGATAGATGACCGGAGAAGCCGGTCCTGCAGGTACGACTGCGCCATCCACGTGGAAGATCGCCATGGCCGACCGCCGGCAGGCCTAGGCCTGCGCGGGAACGTCCGGGGAAATCCCGGGGTCCTTCTTCAAACCCCTGGGAGAAGACCATGCCTCGTACTCTTGCCAGCAGCCTGGCGCTACTGACCCTCGGTGCCCTGCTTGCCGGTTGCGACAAGTCACCGGAAACACCCTCGCCCCAGCGCAGCGAGGTGGTACAGAAGAGCGCACCGGGCAGCGATCCGGCCGCCCAGTCACCCGAGCGGACCGTGGAGCAGCCCCGCCAGTAGGGCTCGGAGTCTCAGCTCGCCGGCACGCCCTTTTCCCAGACGTCCCAGTGCTCGACGATCGCCTGCACCAGCGGATTGCCGGTGCGATAGAGATTTTCCAGGGCCGGGACGAAACCGCCCTGCTTGGCGTAGTCGAGCAGATTAGCCACCTCGGAGGCGCCCTTGGCCGGACGGTCGAAGTCGGAGCCGGCGCGGACCACCGCCAGCCGTTGCAGGTCGACCTTGCCCAGGCGGCTGGCGCGTAGCAGCGCTTCGTAGGTGGCGTTGTCTTCCTGCTGGGTGGTGCAGTAGCGGCCCTGGCCGTCGGTGACCAGGCGGGTCCATTCCTCGGCCCGTTCGGCGAGGCGGGTCCCGGAATACCAGGTATCGCCGGCCAGGGTGTCGCAACGGGTCACCACCGGCGGCTGGTTGGCCGGGGCGTAGTCGTAGGTCTGGCGCCAGGCCTTGGATTCCGCGCTCTCGGTCAGCTCGGCCTGGCGGGACAGGGCATAGGCTTTGTCTCTCAGCCGCACATTGAGTTCGAACACCTCGGTCTTGTAGTCCAGCGGCGGTTTCTCGCTTGGACTGCGGGTATTGATGCCCAGGTAACCGGTGGGCCAGTCCTTGGGCACATCACGGGGATCGAGCTCCCACTGGATGCCGAAGTCCACCAGGTAGCGCGCCCAGGCGGTGGTGCCCAGGGTGCCTTCCTTGGGACTGATCCCGGCGATGCCGGCGACCAGGAAATAGGTCTGTTTGAGGTCGAACCTGGGCGACAGGGTCAGCGCCAGGGTCGAGGCGGCGGCGTTGGCATGCCCCATTCCGGTGGTCATCAGGCACACCCGTGCCTCATTGCAGAGCACATCGGGATAGTCGGCGGAGAGACCGTCGACGGCGACCTTATGGGTGAGCTTGAGACGATCGATCCAGGTCTGGGCCTCGGGGGCGAACATCGCCACGATCATGACCTTGGGTTGCAGCGGCGCGGCGGGCGGGGTCGCGGCCTGGACCGCGCCGGCCAGCAGGGCGGTGGTGAGGGGGAGCAGGGACGCGCGTAGGAGGGAATGCATGGAGGGCCTCGGTAGGGGGAAATCCTGACCGAGGGTTCAAGATGCATGCCACCATCGGTCCGGGCTGGACCGATTAGTCCAACAGAGACAGAGTGGTTGGTTCCTGGTGATTGTCCAGTACCCGTACCGTCAGTTCGCCCTCGGCGAGCCGGGCAATGAGCTTCTGCCCATTGGTGACCTCGGCGGCGGCACGCACGGCGTGACCGCGTTCGTCGAGCAGGATGCTGTAGCCGCGACCCAGGGTGGCCAGGGGGCTGACGATCTGCAGGGTCTGGACGGTACCGGCCAGGCGCTGCTGGCGCTCCTTGAGTTGCCGCTGCATGACCCGCGGCAGACGTTCGGCCAGTTGCTCCAGCCGTTGGCGCAGCAGGACCAGCTGGCGCCCGGGATGCTGGCCGGCCAGTCGGATGTCCAGGTGCGCCAGCCGATCGCGACGGCGATTCTGGGCGATGACGTAGGCACGGCGCAGGCGCAGATCCAGGTCGTCCAGCCGTTGGGCCTGCTGGCGCAGCCGCTCGCCGGGGTGACGCAGGCGGCGGCTGCAGGCGTCCAGGCGCAGCCGCTCGCGGGCCAGCCGTTCGCGCATGCGCAAGAGCAGTTGGCGATGCAGGCCGTCCAGGCGCTGGCGCAGGTCGGCGCTGTGGGGCGCGAGCAATTCCGCCGCCGCCGAAGGGGTGGGCGCGCGGACATCGGCGACGAAGTCGGCGATGGAGACATCGGTCTCGTGGCCCACGGCGCTCACCACCGGGGTCTGGCAGGCGGCCAGGGCGCGGGCCACGGGTTCTTCGTTGAAGCACCAGAGGTCTTCCAGGGAGCCGCCGCCGCGCGCCAGGATCAGCGCATCGAAGCCCTGGCGATCGGCCAGTTGCAGGGCGCGGACGATCTGGGCGGTGGCCTCGCGGCCCTGCACCGCGGTGGGGATCAGCGTCAGTTCGACCTGGGGCGCCCGTCGCTTGAACACGCTGACGATGTCGCGGATCACCGCGCCGGTGGGCGAGGAGACGATGCCGATGCGCTGCGGATGGGCGGGCAGTGCGCGCTTGCGTTCGGTGGCGAACAGCCCTTCGGCGGCCAGGCGCTCCTTGAGCGCCTCGAAGGCCAGGCGCAGGGCGCCATCGCCGGCCGGCTCGACGCTGTCGAGGATCAGCTGGTAGTCGCCGCGCCCCTCGAACAGCGAGACCTTGCCGCGCACCTTGACCGCCAGGCCGTCGCGCAGCGCCTGGCGCACCCGACTGGCGTGCTGGCGGAACAGCGCGCAGCGCACCTGGGCCTGGCCGTCCTTCAAGGTGAAATACAGGTGCCCCGACGCCGGCTTGGCCAGGTTGGAGATCTCGCCCTCGACCCAGACCTGGGCGAAGACATCTTCCAGCAGCACCCGGGCGCGGCTGTTGAGCTGGCTGACGCTGAGCACCTCGCGATCGAGACCGAGGCGGGCGAAGGGATCCTTGAACATGGGGCGCTTTCTGTGGCTTTCGTCGGCCTCACCTTAGCAGCTCTGGGCGCGCGGCGAGCAGCCCATTAAGCTGCGCGCCCCTTCCTTCGAGACGCGTGTTCCATGACCCTGCGCCAGACCATCCTCGCTCCCCGCATTTCCAGCCATCCGCGGGTGGAGCGCACCGCCGTGGAGATTCTCGGCTGGCTCGCCGCCAGTGGCGTGGTCAGGGCCGAAGTCTCGCCCTGCCTGCCCAGTCGCGGCCGGCGTGGCCATGCGCCGGGGCCGCGACTGACCGAGGTGCTGCGCCTGGCGCCAGGCATGGACGATCCGCGCGACTTCGCCGACGGCGGCCTGGAAATCGTCACCGAACGCTGCATCTTCACCCCGCTGGCCGGCTTCGAGGGCCGCGCCCGCTGCCCCGGCTGCCGCCGCGAGATTGGCGAGGCGCTGTTCGAGTATCTGGAAGTCTGGATGCCGGCGGAAAGCGACAACTTCGCCTGCCCGGAATGCGCTCACGAAGACGACATCAACGGCTTCGATTTCCCCCAGCCCTGCGCCTTTTCCGACCTGGGCTTCATCTTCAACCACTGGCCGGCGCGGGCCTTCGCCCCGGCCTTCCTGGAGGAATTCCGCCGACGCCTGGGGCAGCCGTTGGCGGTGGTGGAGGTGTAGGGGCGGGCGTTTTTAGCGCGGCCATGGCGGTCCGCGATAGCCCCGTAGCGTGGAAAACCGCGCAGCGTTTTCCACTGGGGCTAGGTGCCTGACGGTGGACAAGGCGGCGCCGTTGTCCACCCTACAAGGCGGAAGGATGAGCTGTTGGGCTTCGCGTTGCTCAGCCCAACCTACGGGAGGGCAGGTTGGGCTGAGAGGGCTCTATCGTCGAAGCCCAACAGGGACTCAGGCCCGGAGCTTGCGCAACCACTCCAACCCGGCCGAGGTGTCGCCTCGCGGACGGTATTCGCAGCCGATCCAGCCGTCGTAGCCGAGGGCGTCGAAGCGCTCGAACAGATAGGGATAGTGCAACTCGCCCAGATCCGGTTCGTGGCGATCGGGTACCCCGGCGATCTGCACGTGGCCGATGCCGGCGAAGTCGCGCTCGAAGGTCTTGCTGACGTCGCCCTCGACGATCTGGCAGTGGTAGCAGTCGAACTGCACCTTGAGATTGTCAGCGCCGATGGCCTGGCGGATGGCCTGGGCGTCGTCCTGGCGATTGAGGAAGTAGCCGGGCATGTCGCGCGGGTTGATCGGCTCGATGAGGATCGTCACCCCGGCCTTGGCCGCCTGCTCGGCGGCATGGGCCAGGTTGCCCAGGTAGGTGTCGCGGGCGCGGGCCCGGTCGACTCCGGCGGGCAGCAGGCCGGCCATCACATGCACCAGGCGATTGCCCAGCACCGCGGCGTAGTCCAGGGCGCGGTCGATGCCGGCGCGGCATTCGGCTTCGCGACCGGGCAGGGCGGCCAGGCCGCGTTCGCCCGCGGCCCAGTCACCGGGCGGGGCGTTGAACAGCACCTGGGTCAGGCCCGCGGCGTCCAGGCGTGTCTTGATCTCGGCGGCGGTGTGCTCGTAGGGAAAAAGGTATTCCACGGCCTGGAAGCCATCCGCCGCGGCGGCGGCGAAGCGGTCGAGGAAGGCATGCTCGGGGTAGAGCATGCTGAGGTTGGCGGCGAAACGGGGCATGGCTTGTCTCCCAGATCAGACGAAGGGCCAGAGCAGCAGGGTGATGGCGAAGCCCAGGCACCCCAGCAGGGTGGTCAGGACGGTCCAGGTACGCAAGCCGTCGGCGACGCTCAGGCCGACCAGCTTGGTGAAAATCCAGTAGCCGGCGTCGTTGATGTGCGACACGGCCAGACCACCGGCGCCCATGGCCAGGCAGAGCAGGGCCATGTGGTTGGCCGAGAGGTCCAGGGTGGCGATCAGCGGGCCGAGGATGCCGGCGGTGGTGACCAGGGCCACGGTGGTGGAACCCTGGACCGCGCGCAGCAGCAGGGTCAGCACGAAGCCCAGCGCCAGCACCGGCAGGCCGGTGGCGCGCAGCAGTTCCGAGACCACCGCGCCGATGCCGGTGTCCACCAGCACCTTGCCGAAGACGCCGCCGGCCCCGGCGATGAGGATGACCATGGCCACGCCGGGCAGCGCCGAGCCGATGACATCCGAGACCTGCTCGCGCGACCAGCCGCGGCGGAAGCCCAGCACATAGGCGCACAGCAGGGTGTCGATCAGCAGCGCTACCAGGGGCGCGCCAATCACGGTGAAGATGTCGCGCAGCAGGTTGCCGGCCGGTAGCCAGCTGGTGGCCAGGGTGCCCAGCAGGATCAGCACGATGGGCAGCAGGATCAGGGTCACCACCAGGCCGAAGCCGGGGGCCGGGGCGGGCGGCAGGCCGGCGGCGAGGCCGGCCGGGGTCTCGTCGACCTTGACCGCGGCAGCGCCGAGGCTGGGCAGACCGGGGGCCATGTCCTGGCCGCGGCCCCATTGCTGCAGGTGGGTGTCGGTGATCTGCGGACCGTAGACGTCGCTGCGGATGTCGTCGGTCATCGGGTAGTGACGACGGGTCATGCGCCCGGCCACCCACCAGCCGATCAGGGCCAGCACGGCGGTGATCGGCAGGCCGAACAGCAGCACCCGACCCAGGTCGGCGCCCAGCTGGCCGGCGGCGGCCACGGCGCCCGGGTGGGGCGGCAGCATGGCGTGCACCGTGAGCATGGTGGCGCACATCGGCAGGGCGAAGACGATCAGCGGCTTGCGCGCGGTGCGGGCGATGCCATAGGCCAGCGGCATCAGCACGATTACGCCGACCTCGAAGAACACCGGGATGCCGACCAGGAAGCCGGCCAGGGTCAGGGCCAGCGGTGTGCGTCTGTTGCCGAAGCGCTCGATCAGCGTCTTGGCCAGGGCCTCGGCGCCGCCGGAGAGTTCGATGATGCGGCCGATCATGGCGCCCAGGGCGATGATGATGGCGATGTGGCCGAGGATCTTGCCCATGCCGCCTTCGATGGTGGCAACCAGCTTGGACGGTTCCACGCCAGCGGCCAGGGCCACCAGGATGCTCACCAGCATCAGCGCCACGAAGGGCTGGAATTTGTACTTGAGAACCAGGAACAGCAGCAGGGCGATGCCCGCCGCGGCGATGAGGACCAGCAGCAACGGACTCATGAGCGGAACTCCGGGCGGGTAGGGCTGACGACGTGGGACATGGCACTTTCCTCGCTATTGTTGTTTTTCCAGGGCAAGCCGATCCCGCGACGGCCGGCGAGGGCCATCGTGGGGGTGTTGCGGTAGCGCGGGCTTCAGGTCACCAGATGGCGCCGAAGGTCTCCGCCAGTTCGGCCAGGGCGGCGGCATCGAGCGGCGCCGGGCGCGGCTCGCTGAGCAGCCACAGCCGCGCGGTTTCTTCCAGCTCCTCCAAGGCGAAGCTGGCCTTGCTCACGCTGCTTTCCCAGACCACCGGACCGAGGCGTTCGAGCATCACGCCCCTTACCCGGTTGGCCAGTTGCGCCACCTGCTCGGCGACGCTGGCGGCGCCGGGGCGGGCATAGGGAATCAGCGGGATATGGCCGACCTTCATCACCTGGTAGGGGGTGATGGGTGGCAGGATGTCGTCCGGGCGCCAGACGCCGGCCAGGGTCAGGGCCACCAGATGGGTGGAGTGGGTGTGCACCACGCCGCCCACGCCGGGATTGCGGTCGTAGACCTGGCGATGCAGGGCCAGGGTCTTGGACGGCTTGTCGCCGGAGACCCAGTCGCCGTTCAGGCCGACCTTGGCGATGGCCGCCGGATCGAGGCGACCGAGGCAGGCGTCGGTGGGGGTGATCAGCCAGCCGTCTTCCAGGCGGGCGCTGATGTTGCCGGCGCTGCCCACGGTGTAGCCGCGGGCGTAGAGGCTGGCGCCGACGGTGCAGATCTCTTCGCGCAGACGGGCTTCCACGCTCATGCCTGCTCTCCTGCCAGCTGGCGCAGCGCCTTGGCGAAGAAGTCGCGGCTGCCGAAGTTGCCGGACTTGAGCGCCAGGGCCAGGGGTTCGCCCTGCACCTGGCCGAGGGTGGCCGGCACGCCCGGATCGATCTGGGCGCCGATGCGCAGGACCTGTACGCCCAGGGCCTGGACCACGGCGCCGGAGGTTTCGCCGCCGGCCACCACCAGACGGCGTACGCCGCTGTCGAACAGGCCCCGGGCGATCAGGCCGAGGGCGCGTTCCACCAGTTCACCGGCGCGCGCCACGCCCAGCTCGCGCTGGATGGCCTTGACCTCGTCGGCGGGACTGGTGGCATAGATGAGCACGGCCTGGCCCTGGTCACGCGCCCAGGCGAGGGCGGCGTCGATACTGTCGTCACCCCGGGCCAGGGCCAGCGGATCCAGGCGCAGGGCCGGGCGGCCGGCTTCCAGCCAGGCGGCGACCTGGCCATTGGTGGCCTGGGAAGCGCTGCCGGCCAGCACGGCTTCGCCACCGGCGGGCAGCGCCAGGGCGGCGGCATCGTGCGCCTGGAGCAGGCCGGCGCGGCGGAAATTCTCCGGCAGGCCCTGGGCGATGCCCGAACCACCGGTCACCAGGGGCAGTTCGGCACAGGCCGCGCCCAGGGTGTGCAGATCGGCGTCGGACAGCGCATCGGCGATGGCCAGGCGATGACCGGAAGTACGCAATTCGGCGATGGCCGCGCGCACGGCCTCGGGGCCCTTGGCGACCTGATCGTAGCGCAGCAGCCCTACCTTGCCGCGGCTCTGCGCCTGCAGCACCCGTACCAGGTTGGCGTCGCCCATGGGCGTCAGCGGGTGGTGCTGCATGCCGGACTCGCTGAGCAGCTGGTCCTGCACGAACAGGTGGCCGCGGAACAGGGTGCGCCCGGTTTCCGGGAAGGCCGGGCAGGCCAGGGTGAAATCGCAGTCCAGTGCCTCCTGCAGGGCCTCGGCTACCGGGCCGATGTTGCCTGCGGCAGTGGAATCGAAGGTCGAGCAGTACTTGAAGAAGAATTGCCGGCAGCCGCGCTGGCGCAGCCAGGCGAGGGCGGCCAGGGATTCGCTCACCGCCTCGGCGGCCGGCGTGGTGCGGGATTTCAGCGCCACTACCACGGCGTCGGCGGCATCCAGTTCGGCGTCGGCCGCAGGCACGCCGATCACCTGCACAGTGCGCATGCCGCCACGCACCAGCATGTTGGCGAGATCGGTGGCGCCGGTGAAGTCGTCGGCGATGCAGCCCAGTAGCGGGCGGGTCTCGGTCGCGCTCATGGGTTTCACTCCGCGGCCTTGGGCAGCTCGATGCCCGGGAAGATCTTGATCACCGCCGAGTCGTCTTCACGACCATGGCCGGCGGTGGAGGCCTGCATGAACATCTGGTGGGCGGTGGCCGACAGCGGCAGCGGGAATTTCGAGGTGCGCGCGGTATCCAGCACCAGGCCCAGGTCCTTGACGAAGATGTCCACGGCGGACAACGGGGTGTAGTCGGCCTTGAGGATGTGCGGTACGCGATTCTCGAACATCCAGGAATTGCCGGCGCTGTGGGTGATGACCTCGTAGAGGGCGTCCGGATCGACGCCTTCGCGCAGGCCCAGGGCCATGGCCTCGGCGGAGGCGGCGATATGCACCCCGGCCAAGAGCTGGTTGATGATCTTGACCTTGGACCCCTGGCCGGGGGCATCGCCCAGGCGATAGACCTTGCCGGCCATGGCGGCCAGTACCGCCTCGCCCTTGGCATAGGCTTGCGCGGTGCCGGAGGTCATCATGGTCATCTCGCCACTGGCGGCCTTGGCGGCGCCCCCGGAGAGCGGGGCGTCCAGCAGCAGGATGCCGCTCTGGGCCAGGCGCTCGCCCAGCTCGACGGCGTAGGCCGGGGCCACAGTGGCGCAGGCGATCACCAGGCTGCCCGGCCGCAGGGCAGAGGCGGCGCCGCCTTCACCGAACAGCACGGCTTCGGTCTGCTCGGCATTGACCACCACGGTGATGAGGATGTCGCAGCTGTCGGCCAGGGCCGCGGGCGAGGTGCAGGCCACGCCGCCTTCGCTGGCGAAGCTTTCCAGCACGCTGGCGCGCACATCGCAGGCATGCACGGCGAAACCCGCACGCAGCAGCGAGCGGGCGACGCCCAGACCCATGGCCCCGAGGCCGATGACACCGACATTGTCTTGCATCTTGTTGTTCTCCGTAAAAAGGTCAGGCGAAGCCGGCCTGCCGCAGGCGGCGGGCGGCGTTGTAGATGTGCTGGCGGGCGGCGTTGGCGGCGGCCAGGGGATCGCCGAGGCGGATGGCGGCGACGATGGCCTGGTGTTCTTCGTGCACCTGACGGGAGAAGTCCTCGCGCCGCGCCTCGTTGGTGCGGGTGATGCGCGTGGCCGTCTCCAGGTACTGGCTGACGAATTCCAGGGTCCTGATGAAGTAGGGATTGCCGGTGGCCTGGGCAATGGTGCGATGGAAGGCCACGTCGGCGCGGACCCCGTCATGGCCGTCGGCGACCTCTTCGTCGATGGCGGCCAGGGCCTCGTCGATGGCCACCAGATCGGTCTCGCTGCGATTGATGGCGGCTTCGGAGGCGATCTCCGCCTCGATGGCGCGCCGCAGGTCCAGCAGGTGGAAGACGCTGCCGGGCAGGCTGGCTTCGTCGGCGTCTATGCGCAGCGGGCGGATGCTGGCGTGGGCCGTGACGAAGATGCCGCGCCCCTGCTGGGGCTGCAGCACGCCTTCGTTCTTCAGCCGCGAGATGGCCTCGCGCACCACGGTGCGGCTGACGCCAAAGGCTTCGGACAGCAGGGCTTCGCTGGGGATCTTGCTGCCGGGGGCGAAGACACCGGCTTCGATCTTGTCCAGCAGCTGCTGAGCGACGCTGTCGCTCAGCACATTGGCGGGAACCTTGGCGAACATGGAGACTTGCTTATGTGGTTGTAAGGTTGTCATACAGGTTGTGGCGCTACTTTCGCACAGGCTTTTGCCGTTGTGTAGTGGTTTTAACGGAGGCACTACGGAATTTTTGTGATGGGTTCTACGGCTGGCAGATGCAGGCTAGAGCCGCTGTTAAGTGTTATAATATAACATTTACCGGTTGAGGGCTGCCCCATGACTCCTGAAGAACTCCTGGCACAACCTGCCGCGGACTACATGAACGAGGTCCAGCGGGAATTCTTTCGTCGACTGCTGCTGACCCAGCGTGGCGACCTGCAACGCCTGATCGACGAGCAGGTGGAGGACCTGCGCGGCCTGGACACCCACGGCGATCCGGCCGATGTCGGCAATGCCGAGCGGGAACGCCAGTGGCAACTGCGCCAGCTGGAACGGGAAAAGAAGCTGCTGGACAAGATCGACGAAGCCCTGGAGCGCCTGGCCCGCGACGACTACGGCTGGTGCGAGGAGACCGGCGAACCCATAGGCCTTGCCCGCCTGCTGCTGAGACCCACCGCGACCCTCAGCGTGGAAGCCAAGGAGCGCCAGGAGCAGCGCGAGCGGCATCTGCAGTCGTCGTGAGGGGGCGGTAGCCGGGCTTTCCCTCACCCCAACCCTCTCCCAGGGGGAGAGGGGGTAAAGCGGACCCGTAGGTTGGGTTGAGACAGCTTCATCGTCGAAGCCCAACAGGCGGGTAGGGTGGAAAACCGCGCAGCGTTTTCCGCGCGTTCAATGGCTCAGGCATGACGGCTTTCCCTCACCCCAACCCTCTCCCAGGGGGAGAGGGGGCAAAGCGGATCCGTAGGTTGGGTTGGAGGCAGCTCCATCGTCGAAGCCCAACAGCGCGGGGTAGGGTGGAAAACCTCGCAGCGTTTTCCACGCGTTCAATGGCTCAGGCATGACGGCTTTCCCTCACCCCAGCCCTCTCCCAGGGGGAGAAGAGGCAAAGCGAACCCGTAGGTTGGGTTGAAACAGCCCCATCGTCGAAGCCCAACAGCGCGGGGTAGGGTGGAAAACCGCGCAGCGTTTTCCACGCGTTCAATGGCTCAGGCATGACGGCTTTCCCTTACCCCAACCCGCTCCCAGGGGGAGAGGGGGCGAAGCGCACCCGTAGGTTGGGTTGAGACAGCGCCACCGTCGAAGCCCAACAGCGCAGGGTAGGGTGGAAAACCGCGCAGCGTTTTCCGCGCGTTCAATGGCTCAGGCATGACGGCTGTCCCTCACCCCAGCCCTCTCCCAGGGGAGAGGGGGCAAAGCGCACCCTTAGGTTGGGTTGAGACAGCCCCACCGTCGAAGCCCAACAGCGCGGGGTAGGGTGGAAAACCGCGCAGCGTTTTCCACGCGTTCAATGGCTCAGGGATGACGGCTTTCCCTCACCCCAACCCTCTCCTAGGGGGAGAGGGGGCGAAGCGCACCCGTAGGTTGGGTTGAGACAGCGCCATCGTCGAAGCCGAACAGCGCAGGGTAGGGTGGAAAACCGCGCAGCGTTTTCCGCGCGTTCAATGGCTCAGGCATGACGGCTGTCCCTCACCCCAGCCCTCTCCCAGGGGAGAGGGGGCAAAGCGCACCCTTAGGTTGGGTTGAGACAGCCCCACCGTCGAAGCCCAACAGCGCGGGGTAGGGTGGAAAACCGCGCAGCGTTTTCCACGCGTTCAATGGCTCAGGGATGACGGCTTTCCCTCACCCCAACCCTCTCCTAGGGGGAGAGGGGGCAAAGCGCACCCGTAGGTTGGGTTGAGACAGCTTCATCGTCGAAGCCCACAGCGCCCGGCACCGGTGGGCTTCGCTGGCGGCCAATCCAACCTACGCCAGCCGCTGCGCCTCGAACAATTCGCCTGGCCGCACGATCTGCTCGCGGGCGGCGATCAGCGGCAGGTCGCGGCTGCCGGGGCCGGTGCGGGCGACCAGGGCGTAGAGGGCGCTGACCGCATGGGACGCCGCGGCGGGGGTGGACTGGCCGTTGAGCAACTGGCCCAGCAGCACCGCGGAGAAGACGTCGCCCATGCCGTTGGGCAGCGGCTGCAGGTCCAGGTAGGGCGTCTGCACCAGCCAGGCATCCGCGGCTTCCACTACCAGGGTGCTGAGGACGTCGGTGGGCAGGTCCGGGGTGCGCAGGCTGGTGATGACGATGGTCGTGGGGCCCGGTTGGCCGCGGCGACCGAGCAGAAGCCGGGCGGCGTTCACGGCGTCGGCGGTGTCGGCCAGCGGCTGGCCGTGCAGCAGCTCGAATTCGTACTGGTTGGGGGTGATCAGGCTGGCCTGTTCGATGGCGCGGCGGCGCAGGAAGTCGGGGATGCCGGGGCGCACGAAGATGCCGCGGCCGACGTCGCCCATCACCGGATCGCAGAGATACTGCAGGTCGCTACGCTGGCGGCGGATCTCCTGCACCACGCCGAGGATCACCTCGCCGATGGCGGCGTCGCCCAGGTAGCCGGAGAGCACCGCCACGCAGCGCTCCAGCACGCCGCGGGCGCGCAGGCCGTCGAGCACGTCGTGGATATGCTCGGGCGGAAAGACCTGGCCCTTGAATTCGCCGTAGCCGGTGTGATTGGAGAATTGCACCGTGTTGACCACCACCGGCTGCAGGCCAAGCAGCTGCAGTGGCAGGGTGGCGGCGGCATTGCCGACGTGGCCGTAGGCGACATGGGACTGGATGGACAGCACCAGCGGCGGCTGGGCGGGCAGGGCGGCGGGCATGGCGATCTCTCGGGCGACGGGCTCGGGCAGGAGCCGGAAGGGTGGAGGCCTGCAGCTTACCCCAGCCCTTCCGGCGAACCCTAACCCGCTTGCGGCGGTCTGCATCGGCAGTGCAGATCGCTCCCGGCGCTGGCTACACTGGAGCGGCTGTCATTCGTCTCTAGCCCCAAGGAGAAACGGGGAATGTCCGAGCTTCGCTTCGCACGTCTGGTGTTGGGTCTGCAGGCCCTGGTCTGGTTTGGCCTCGCCCTGGCGCATTGGTTCTATCCCTACGAGATGGCCAATGCGCGCGGCATGGTACTGATGGATTCGGCGTCGGTGGCCGAGGCGCGGGTCTGGTACGGCGGCATGCAATTCGCCTTGGCGCTGTTCGCCGTGCTGGCGTTTCGCCGAGCGGAATGGCTGTCGGCCGGCCTGCTGCTGGTGGCCTTCGTGCAGCTGACGCTGTTCGTGGTGCGGCTAATCAGCGGCGTACTGGGCGAGTCGGCCACCGCCGAGCTGGATCTCTATTCCCAGGGCTATCGCCTGGTGATCGGCATCCTGGCCCTGCTGGCGCTGCGCGCCCACCGCCGCCACGAGCAGCGGGAGCTGGAGAATCGCCGCCTCTACCAGGGCCAGTAGGCGGACCGGCGCCAGCCGCTAGCGTCCGGGACGGGGCCGCGCGGTGTCGATCTGATCGCTGCGGCTCAGGCCCAGGGTCAGTTGGCGACAGAGGTCGAGAAATTCGACCATGGCCCCGGTCTGGTACTTCTGCTTGTGCCAGATGAAGCAGAACTGGCGACGCAGATCCAGGGTCGGCGTCTCGATGGGCACCAGGGTGCCGCGGGCGAAGGCATCGCGCAGCGCCAGCCGCGACAGGCAGCCGATGCCCAGCCCCGACTCCACCGCGCGCAGGATGGCCTCGGTGTGTTCCAGCTCCAGGCGCACGTCCAGTGGCTGGGCGTGGTGCCGCATGGCCTGGTCGAAGGTCAGGCGGGTGCCGGAGCCCTGTTCGCGCAGGATCCAGGCCTGGGCTTCCAGTTCGGCCTGGGTGGCCTGTCTGCCTGCCAGGATGTGTCCGGGCGCGCAGAACGCCACCAGTTCGTCCTCGATCCAGGGTTGCACCTCCAGATCCGGATGCTGGCAGTCGCCCTCGATCAGGCCGAGGTCGATGTCATGGTTGGCGATGCGCTGCACCACGCTGGCGGTGTTGTGCACGTGCAGCCGCACCCGGCAGTCGGGATGGCGCTGCATGAAGTCGCCCAGCAGCAGGGTGGCCAGGTAGTTGCCGATGGTGAGGGTCGCGCCGACCTCCAGGGAGCCGAAGCCGGTCTTGCCGCGCAGCAGGTTTTCCACCTCGGCGCTGCGATCGAGCAGGGCCACCGCCTTGGGCAGCAACTGGCGGCCCAGGGCGTTGAGCGTCAAACGCTTGCCGGCGCGGTCGAACACCCGGCAGTCGAATTGCCGTTCCAGTTCGCCCAGGGCGGTACTGGTGGCCGACTGCGACAGACTGAGCGCCTCGGCCGCCCGGGAAACGCTTTCCTGGCGGGCCACGGCGACGAAGACCTCGAGTTGACGCAACGTGAATCTCATATCTGCCTTTTGGATAACCTATATTCGAATTATTCATTTCACGGATATTTTCCCCCTCTATAAACTGTCGCGCAATTTCTATCCAGCCCCGGGCTGTACCGATTTTTCCTGGAGTCATCGATGAGCAACCTGTACACCGAGCGCGTCCTGAGCGTTCATCACTGGAACGACACCCTGTTCAGCTTCAAGACCACCCGCAATGCGGGCCTGCGTTTCGAGAACGGTCAGTTCGTGATGATCGGCCTGGAGACCGAAGGCGGTCGTCCGCTGATGCGTGCCTACAGCATCGCCAGCCCCAACTATGAAGAGCACCTGGAGTTCTTCAGCATCAAGGTGCCGGACGGCCCCCTGACCTCGCGCCTGCAGCACCTCAAGGAAGGCGACAACCTGATGGTCAGCCGCAAGCCCACCGGCACCCTGATCCTCAGTGACTTGAAGCCCGCTAAGCATCTCTATCTGCTGAGCACCGGCACCGGCATGGCACCCTTCCTGAGCACCATCCAGGATCCGGAGACCTACGAGCGCTTCGAGAAGGTGATCCTGGTCCACGGCGTGCGCTACGTGAACGAGCTGGCCTATGCCGACTTCATCACCAAGACCCTGCCGGAGCACGAATTCATCGGCGACCTGGTCCGCGAGAAGCTGATCTACTACCCCCTGGTCACCCGCGAGGAATTCCGCAACCAGGGTCGTCAGACCGACCTGATGCGCAGCGGCAAGCTGTTCGCGGACATCGGCCTGCCGCCGATCAATTCGCAGGACGACCGCGCCATGATCTGCGGCAGCCCGAGCATGCTGGACGAGACCAGCGCCGTGCTGAACGAATTCGGCCTGACCATCTCGCCGCGCATGGGCGATCCGGGCGACTACCTGATCGAGCGCGCCTTCGTCGAGAAGTAACGCGATCCGGCTTCCCGAAAACCCGCCCTCCGGCGGGTTTTTCGTTTCCGCGACCCGGCGGGCTGAACTCCCCCGGCGCCGGATCGGTCGGTTGCTGCAAGGCGTGTCATGGCGACGCGCCACTGCCGGGAGCCCCCATGAAGCCCTATGTGATCTGCCATATGATGTCATCGGTCGACGGTCACGCCCTCACCGACGGCTGGGACCGTGCCGTCAAGAAGCAGGCCGATGCCACCTACGAGCGCCTGGCCGAGCGCTTCGCCTTCGATGCCTGGGCCTGTGGCCGGGTGACCATGGAAGAGATCGCCCACGGCGAGGGCTATCCCACCGGCGTCGCCCAGGCGCCCATTCCGCGTACCCACCATTTCGCCCGGCGCGATGCCGCGAAGTACGCCATCGCCATCGATCCCCAGGGCAAGGTGGCCTGGAAGAAGAACGAGGCCCTGGATTCCCATGTGGTGGCAGTGCTCACCGAAGGGGTCAGCGACGACTACCTGACGCACCTGCAGAACATCGGCGCCTCCTATGTCTTCGGCGGCAAGGATGAACTGGATCTGAGCGCCGTGCTGGAGCTGCTGAACGCCGAACTGGGCATCGAGCGCCTGGTGGTGGAGGGCGGTCCCCACGTCAGCGGCTCCTTTGTCGCCGCCGGCCTGGTGGACGAGATCAGCGTGCTGATCATCCCGCTGGTGGATGGCCGCGGTGCCCATCCGGCCTCCTTCGAGATCGCCGAGCAGGCCTGGCAACAGCCCCTCTACCTCAAGCTGGACGCGGCCGAAGCCCAGGATGACGGCAGCGTCTGGCTGCGTTATCGCCGCGGCTAGCCGAGCGCCTTGGCCAGGGCCAGGGCGTCGGCATCCGCTTCCGCCTGGGCCTCTGCCTGGGCCTGGGCCTGCAACGGACAGACCCCGCTGGCATAGCGGGCGATCACCTCGGGCACCTGGGCCAGGGGGACCGGGCGGCTGATGTGGTAGCCCTGGATGAAGTCGCAGCCCAGGGCGCACAGCAGCCGTAGCTGCTCCAGGTGTTCGACGCCCTCGGCGGTGACCTTGAGCTTGAGCGGTCGGGCCATGCCGATGATGGCCTGGACGATCTGGTGATCGGCATTGCCCTCGGCCAGCCCGGTGACGAAGGAGCGATCGATCTTCACGGTGTCGATCGGCAGGCGCTTGAGATAGGCCAGCGACGAATAGCCGGTGCCGAAGTCGTCGATGGACACCGTCACGCCCAGGTCGCGGATGCGCTGCAGCAATTCGGCGGTGGGCTGCACGTTCTTGACCAGGGCGTTCTCGGTGACCTCCAGCTCCAGCCGTCGCGGCGATAGCCGGTGGTCGTCCAGGCGCCAGGCGATCTGCCCGGGCAGGGCGTCGTTGCTCAGGCTGAGCGCCGAGCAATTCACCGCGATACGCAGGTCCGCCAGGCCGGCGGCGCTCAGCTCGGCCAGGTCCTTGCAGGCGCGCTTGAGCACCCAGGCGTCCAGTTCCTCGATGAAGCCGTTGGCCTCGGCCACGCCGAGAAAACAGTTGGGCGCCAGCATGCCCAGGCGCGGATGATCCCAGCGGATCAGGGCTTCGGCCTTGTCCAGCTGGCCGCTGGCGACATCGAGGATCGGTTGGTAGTAGAGCTGCAGGCCGCGTTCCTCGACCAGCGCCTCGCGCAGTTCGGCTTCCAGCTCCAGCTGCAGCGAGATCTTCTCGCGCAGGGTCTCGTCGAAGAAGCTGTAGGTGTTGCGGCCATTGCCCTTGGACAGATAGAGCGCGAGATCCGCGCTCTTGAGCAATTCTTCGCAGCAGCCGCCGTCGCGCGGATAGAGGCTGATGCCGATGCTGGTGGTCATCACCAGGGTGCGGTTGCCGATGGTGACCGGATTGCGCAGCCGCTCCAGGATGCGCTGGGCCAGGTGCCGGGCCTCGTCGGGGCCGGCGAGGCTGGCGAGGATGCAGAATTCGTCGCCGCCGAAGCGGGCCACCAGATCGCCTTCGCGCACCGCGTCGCGAATGATCCTGGCCATGGCCACCAGCAACTGGTCGCCAGCGTCGTGGCCGAGGCTGTCGTTGATGCGCTTGAAGTGATCGATGTCGAGAAACATCACCCCCAGGCTGCGCCCCTGCTGGGCGTGGCGTTCGAGGATCTCGGCGAAGGCCTGGTTGAAGGCGCGGCGATTGTGCAGGTCGGTGAGGGGATCGTAGTGCGCCGCCTGTTGCAGCGAGGCGCGGGCTTCGTCGAGCTGGCCGACCAGGGAATTGACCCGCTCCAGGTCGTTTTCCTTGCGCTGCAGCTGGCGATCCGCCCAGGCCGCGCCCAGGCCGCCTATCCCCAGGAGCAGGGCGATGATGGCGATGCCGACGCCGAGCTGCCAGGAATTGCTGGCGCCCTGCAGGGGGCTTTCGGTCTCGGCGGGTGCGATCAGCACCATGGACCACATGCCGGTGAAATGCATGGCGGCGATCGCCAGGCCCATCACCAGGGCGGTGGCGATGCGCAGCCAGCGATAGATGCCGGTGTAGTGGCGGCGAAAGATCTGGATCAGTTGCAGGGCGGCGAAGCTGGCCCCTACGGCGATGCCGATCGACAACAGGAAGGGCAGCGGGCGATAGAGCACCACCGCCTCGGTGTGCACCGCGGCCATGCCGGTGTAGTGCATCAGCACGATGCCCACGCTCAGCACCGTGCCGGCCTTGAGCCGCTGACCCAGGGTGAGGTCGGGCTGACTGAGGGCGGGCATGGCCATGAGTCCGGCCAGCACCACGATCAGCAGCGAGGCCACGGTGATGAAGAGGTCGTAGTGCACCCGGGTGGGCACGGTGAAGGCCAGCATGGCGATGAAGTGCATGCCCCAGACGCCGAAGCCGAAGCTCAGGGCGCCCATCAGGCTCCAGGCACGCCGCCGCGCCAGGGTACGGGTCTGGCCGATGCGCTCGGCGAACACCAGGGTGACGTAGCAGGCACTGACGGCGACGAGATAGGCGAGCGCCACCAGCCAGCCATCATGCTGGCCGTGCAGGTGCACCTGCTCCTGGGCAAGAGGGGCGACGAGGAAGTCGAGTCCCAGCCAATTATTCATTCCGTGGCCTCGGCAGGAAGTCTGGCGCGGCTGGAGGAAGACGGCCCGGCGGGATCTCCGACCCGGGTAGATTTCACCACGGCAACCTGCGCTCTAAGGTTAGCTTGCCTTGCCCTATCGGCGTGGTGAAGAGGGGCTTGAGCCCGGAGTCCTGCAGTTAGCGCGCGAGGTTTTTTTGGAGCGGCAAAGTCACTTGAATACCCGGCAGACGCAGGCCGGCCAAGGGCTCTGGATAGCTAGCTAGCGACTTTTTGATAGCACCTGGCCAGCGCTGTGACCGTTCGTCGAACAGGCTGCTGACGAACGGTCACGATGGGATAAAAGCGGCCGAAAAGGCCTACGTGAAAGGATTCAGCTGACCACGCGATAGCAGGGCTCGTAGGCCGCGCCGCCGGGCAGCTTCATGCGGTGCTGCTCGACGAAGGCCTGCAGCAGCCGATCCAGCGGACGCATGATGTCGGGATCGCCATGGATCTCGTAGGGCCCGCGCTCCTCGATCAGCTGGATGCCCTTGGCCTTGACGTTGCCGGCGACGATGCCCGAGAAGGCGCGGCGCAGGTTGGCGGCCAGCTCATGGGGCGGCACGGCATGGGTCAGCTGCAGCGCGGCCATGTTCGCGTGGGTGGGATCGAAGGGGCGCTGGAAGCTTTCCTCGATGCGCAGCAGCCAGTTGAAGTGGAAGGCGTCGTGGCGCTCGCGACGGAATTGCTTGACCGCCTTGAGGCCCTGGGCCATCTGCCGGGCCACCTCGACCGGATCGTTGACCACGATCTGATAGTGGCGCTGGGCGGCTTCGCCCAGGGTGGCGCCGATGAAGGCGTGCAGCTGCTCCAGGTAGGGCGCGGCGCTCTGCGGCCCGGTGAGCACCACCGGGAAGGGGATGTCCTGGTTGTCCGGGTGCATGAGGATGCCCAGCAGGTAGAGGAACTCCTCCGCCGTGCCGGCGCCGCCCGGGAAGATGATGATGCCGTGGCCCGCGCGGACGAAGGCCTCCAGGCGCTTCTCGATGTCGGGCAGGATCACCAGTTCGTTGACGATGGGATTGGGCGCCTCGGCGGCGATGATGCCCGGCTCGGTAAGGCCCAGGTAGCGACCGCCCTGCAGGCGCTGCTTGGCGTGGGCGATGGTGGCGCCCTTCATCGGCCCCTTCATCACGCCCGGGCCGCAGCCGGTGCAGATGTCCAGGCTGCGCAGGCCGAGTTCGTGACCGACCTTCTTGGTGTACTTGTATTCCTCGGTGCTGATGGAGTGACCACCCCAGCACACCACCATCTTCGGCTCGACGCCCGCGCGCAGGGTGCGGGCGTTGCGCAGCAGGTGGAAGACGTAGTCGGTGATGCCCTCGGAGCTTTCCAGATCGATGCGCAGGCTGCTCTGTTCGCTCTCGGTGTAGACGATGTCGCGCAGGGCGCTGAACAGCATCTCGCGGGTGCTGGCGATCATCTCGCCGTCGACGAAGGCATCGGCCGGGGCGTTGATCAGTTCCAGGCGTACGCCGCGGTCCTGCTGGTGAATGCGGATCTCGAAGTCCTGGTAGGCCTCGAGGATGGTCTTGGCGTTGTCGCTGTGGGCGCCGGTGTTGAGGATGGCCAGGGCGCACTGGCGAAAGAGCTGGTAGAGGTTGCCCGAGCCGGCGGCGCTGAGCTGCTGGACCTCGCGCTGGGAAAGGGTCTCCAGGCTGCCCTTGGGGCTGACCTGAGCGTTGATGACCTGTCTGCTTGGAGCCATAGATGCTTCCCTATCGGTGATACGGCCGAACGGCGGCCGTAGCCGGGTGCGGATCGCCTCATGCGATCCGGCAATGTCATTGTTGGGGCCTTGGCCGCCGGAATGCAAACCGGGCGGCGTCAGGACGCCGCGGTCACGTCCAGCACCCGGATCTGGTGCGCGGTCGGATAGTGCCAGTGCACCTCCACATCCCAGAGGCGCACCCCATAGCGGCGCTCGGGCGTCGGCACCTGGTAGGCCGGCCGGGGGTCCTGGGCCAGGCACTGCTCGATCAGCTCGGCCAGGGGCTCGCCCAGGCGCTGGCCGTGGGCCTCGGCCTGCAGCCGCGCCGCGTCCGCCCAGCCTACCGCCAGGGCCGGCGGCGGCGCCTCGGCGATGGCGTTGTGGGCGCCCGGCGGGCTGTCGGCGTAGGGCACATAGGGCTTGATGTCCAGCACCGGGGTGCCGTCGAGCAGATCAATCCCCGAGAGCAGCAGCCGTCCCGGTTCCAGGCCGTCGAGGCGGACTACCGACTGGCCGATGCCGTTGGGCCTGTGGGTGGCGCGGGTGGCGAAGACGCCCAGGTAGCGATTGCCACCCAGGCGCGGTGGCCGCACCCGCAGGCGCGGCTGGTTTTCCAGCGCCTGGTGGAAGAGGAACAGCAGCCAGACATGGCTGACGCCTGCCAGGCCCTCCACCGCCTCGGGCCGGTCGAAGGGCGGCAGCAGCTCCAGCACGCCACGGGCGGCCGGGGCCAGCGCGGGTTGCCGGGGAATGGCGAATTTCTCCTTGAAGCAGGAGCGGACGTGGCCGATGGGGGTGACGCTGTGCTGCATGGGGCGGGGCCGTCTGACGCAGGGCCGGTCATTATGCCCTGCCCGAAGCCTCCGCGACCGCCGCGGCCGACGCCTCGCCGGCGTTGCGGCGCACCCCGCGCAGATTCATCGCCGCCAGGCCCAGTTGCAGCACGATCAGGGCATAGGCCTCGGCCTGCAGGCCCCAGGCGATCCACAGTCCATTGCTCAGCAGGAACACCCAGAAGCCGAGGTTGCGCCGGCCCTGGCGCTGGGAGGCCACCAGCCAGGCGGCGAGCAGGGTGATGGCCATCGCCGGCCATTGCAGCAGATCAAGTGCTTCCATGGAAAACCTTCAAAAGAATGACTAATGAAGGTGAGCCCTGGAAAGCGTCCCGAGTTCCGGGCGCCGGATTCAGGGCGCCGGATGGCGCGCCCGGGCGTAGGCGATGAAGCCGTCGATATCGGCGCTGCACAGGTGTTCGCCGGCAGCCAGGATCTCCGCCTCGGGCCAGTCCCACCAGGCGATGTCGAGCAGCGCCTGGCAGGTGGCCTCGGCAAAGCGTCCCTTGATGAAGCGCGCCGGGTTGCCGCCCACCACCGCATAGGGTGGCACGTCGCGGGTGACCACGGCACCGGCGGCCACCACGGCGCCATGGCCGATGGTGACGCCGGAAAGGATCAGCGCATCGGTGCAGATCCAGCAGTCGCTGCCGATCACCACGTCGCCGCGGGTGCCGCCGTAGTCCCTGATGTGGGCCAGGTCGTCGACGAAGGCGGGGAAGGGATAGGTGGTCACCCAGTCCAGCCGGTGCAGGCCGCCGAGGAGGATGCGCACGCCCTCGGCGATGGAGGTGTAGCGACCCAGGCGCAGGGTGGCGCCTTCCTTGAGATCGAACACCTTCGGCGCGCCATAGGTACCGGCGCCGATCTCGTAGTCGGGCAACTCACGGCGCAGGCGCGCCGTGCGCTGATGCAGGCGGGGCAGGGCGGCCAGGGCCTGGCGTTCACGTTTCTTGCGCAGCTTGTCGAGAAAACCCATGGCGATGCCCTGGCGAAAAGTATCCGGCAGGATACCGAAGCGCCCGGGCCGCGCTCAATCGTCGGGGTCGGGTTGATCGCCCGCGAGCACCGGCAGGCCCAACTGGTCGGCGAGATCCTGGAGATCACTGGCTTCCAGATCCCAACCGCCGCTGGACACCTCGCCACCGGCCGGGCCCTTTTCCCGTGGGCGCTCGATGAAGGCGGTGGCCAGCCCCAGCTCCTTGGCCGCCTGCAGGTCGCCGTTGTGGGCGGCGCAGAGCATTACCTGTTCCGGTTGCAGGTCGAGCAGGGCGCAGGCGCCCAGGTAGACCTCCGCGGCCGGCTTGTAGCGCTGGAAGAGATCGGCGCCAAAGAGCATGTCCCAGGGCAGTCCGGCGTGGCGGGCCATGTCCAGCAGCAGGCTGACGTTGCCATTGGAGAGGGCGCAGACCGGATAGCCCTGGCGCAGCCGCGTGAGACCCGGCACGGCATCGGGCCAGGGGGTCAGCTGGTGCCAGAGGCGATTGATCCAGGCCACCTCGGCGGTGGTCAGGCCGACCAGCCCATGGCGTGGCAGCAATTCGTCCAGCGCCAGGCGATGGACCTCGTCGAGGGGCAGCCAGGGCAGGCTGCGCGCGGCGATCTGCGGCAGGATGGCCTCGTAGGCTTCGGCGCGCCAGGCATCGGCCAGCCGCTCCCAGTCGCCCCGGACGCCATGCTTGGCCGACAGCCCTTGCAAGCCCTCGACCAGGCTGCCGCGCCAGTCCACCACGGTGCCGAAGACATCGAAAAGTAGCGCCCGAACGGTCGTCGTCATGGGTAGACTCCTGCGGAAGGTTGTCTCCACCAGACGGAGCACGCATGACCGGGGTTCCCCCGGAGTGCCCGAAGGTCACCTCTCGCCAAAGGATCCCTGCATGACACTGCGTCACCTCAGCCACTGGGTGTTCGACCTGGACGGCACCCTGACCCTGGCGGTACACGACTTCGCCGCCATTCGCCGGCACCTGGGCATTCCCGAGCAGGCCGACATCCTCCACCACCTGGCCGAGCTGCCGGCCACCGAGCGCGAGGCCAAGCACGCCTGGCTGTTCGAGCACGAACGCGAACTGGCCGTCGCCGCCCGCCCGGCACCGGGTGCGGTGGCCCTGATCCGTCGCCTGCACGAAGAGGGTCGCCCGCTGGGCATCCTCACCCGCAATGCCCGGGATCTGGCGCTGCTGACCCTGGCCGCCATCGGCCTGGAGGACTGCTTCGATCCGCCTGCCGTGCTGGGGCGCGACGAGGCGGCGCCCAAGCCCGATCCGGGTGGCCTGCTGCGGCTGGCCGACCTCTGGCAGGTGGCGCCGGCCCGCCTGGTGATGGTCGGCGATCACCGCTACGACCTGGAGTGCGGACGGGCCGTGGGCTGCCACACCCTGCAGGTCAATCAGCCGGGCGATCCCTGGCCGGCGGCGCGTGACCAGCGCTTCGAGACCTGCGCGGAGATCCTGGCGGCGCTCTGACGCTGGAAATCTGCCCGTTAGGCGTAAATAGTCTGTTGTTTACCGGGTCGCTGGCTAAGATGCCTACTTCGGGTCCAGGTCGTGCCAGCCGTATGAGCCTCCACACGCTTTCGAGCGATCAGCCGTTCTCCGGCGATCTGCGCCAGTACGAGCGCCAGACGCTGGAAAGCCTTGCCACCGGGCTGCCCCTGACCCAGGTGCTGCACGCGCTGCTGCAGCGGGTGGAGGCCCTGGCCCAGGTCCGCCTGCACGCCTGCATCCTGTTGCTCAGCGAGGATGGCCGCTATCTGCAGGACGGCATCGCGCCGAGTCTGCCGGACGCCTACAGCCGCGATCTCGGTCGGCTGGAGATCGGCCCGCTGGCGGGCTCCTGTGGCACCGCCGCCTATCGCCGCGAAGCCGTCTATGTCGAGGACATCGCCTGCGATCCGCTGTGGGCCGGCGCTCGCGACCTGGCGCTGCGCTATGGCCTGCGCGCCTGCTGGTCGATGCCGCTGCTGGCCCTGGATGGCCGACTGCTGGGCACCTTCGCCAACTATTATCTGGAGCCGCGGCGCCCCCTGGCCGCCGAGCGCGACGCCTTCCGCCTGGTCACCGAGACCGCCGCCCTGGCCATCGAGCGCCATCAGGCGGATCTGCTGCTGCGCGAGAGTGAAGACCACTATCGACACCTGGTGGAACTCAATCCCCAATACACCTGGACCTGCGATCCCAGCGGTCGGCGCATGGTCTTCTCGCCGCGCTGGCAGCAGCTGACCGGCCAGCCGGTACTGGAAGCCGAGAGCTTCTGGGCGCTGCTGCATCCTGACGACCGCCGGACGACGCGGCAGGCCTGGGACGCCGCGCGTAGCGCGGGTCAGGCCTACGACCGGGAGCACCGGGTACGGGTGGCGGACGGCAGCCACTGCTGGCTGCGCACCCGTGCCTATCCGCGGCGCGATGAAGCGGGCGCCGTGATCCGCTGGTACGGCACCAGCGAAGACATCGACGACCGCCGCGAGGCCGAGGAGGCCCTGCGCCGCGAACGCGCCACCCTGGAGCTCCAGGTGCGGGCACGAACCGCCGAACTGGAGGAGCGCAATCGCCAGCTGCGCGAGGAGATACAGAGTCGCGCCCAGGCCGAGGAGCTGCTGCGCCAGGCGCAGAAGATGGAAGCCGTGGGCCAGCTCACCGGCGGCATCGCCCATGATTTCAACAACCTGCTGGCCGGCATCCAGGCCAGTCTGGATCTCATGCGCCGCCGCCTGGCGCCGGAGGCGCTGAACGGGGTCGGCGGTCTGCTCGCTACCGCCACCCAGTCGGTCGGCCGGGGCGCCAGTCTGACCCATCGGCTGCTGGCCTTTTCCCGCCGCCAGACGCTCAATCCCCAGGCGGTGGACGTTACCCGGCTGATCGGCGACTTCCAGGAGTTGCTGCGGCACAGCCTGGGGCCGCAGATCCGCTGCCAGCTCGAACTGGACGCCGAACTCTGGCTGGTCGACGCCGATCCGCACCAGCTGGAAAATGCCCTGCTCAACCTGGCCATCAACAGCCGCGATGCCATGCCGGCGGGCGGCACCCTGACCATCCGCGCACGCAACTGGGTGCAGTCCGACGCCGATCCGGCGCTGCCGGCGGGCGACTACCTGCTGATCGAGGTGGGCGACGATGGCGTGGGCATGACGCCAGCGGTGCTGGAACGGGTCTTCGAGCCCTTCTTCACCACCAAGCCGGTGGGCCAGGGCTCGGGCCTGGGGCTGTCCATGATCTATGGCTTCGTCCGCCAGTCCCGTGGCCAGGTCAGCGTGACCAGCGCGCCGGGGCAGGGCTGCCAGGTGAGGCTGCTGCTGCCGCGCCACCCGGCCCTGGCCGTCCAGGCGTCCCTTGCCGTGGCCAGCGCCCCGACCGCCCGTGCGCTGCCCGATGTCCGGGTGCTGCTGGTGGAAGATGATGCGGTCATTCGCCAGTTACTGGTGCAGGTGTGCGTTGACCTCGGCTGGCGCTATCGCGACGCCGTCGATGCCGAAGCGGCGCTCGCGGCGCTGCGCGAAGGCGAGGGCTTCGACCTGCTGATCACCGATGTCGGATTGCCGGGGTTGAACGGCCGCTTGCTGGCCGGGGCGGCCCGTACCCTCAGACCCCACCTGCCGATTCTCTTCATCACCGGTTATGCGGCGGGCAACGAACCCCCCGTGCCCCTGGTCGGCGAGCGCATGGCGCTGCTGGGCAAACCCTTCACCCTGGAGGCCCTGGTCGCCCAGGTGCAGGAGCTGCTGGACGCGCCCGCGGCCCTGGAGCGCTGAGGCTAGTCGCCGGCGCCGAACAGCGCCCGGCGGCCGGCGGGCGAGGTGAAGATGGCGTCGCCATTGTGGCCGACGCCGGGGACCTCGACCAGCCGCTGGCGCAGCCCCGGATGACGGCCTTGCAGGTAACGGTAGTAATTCAGTCCGCGGGCCAGGCGATAGGGGCCCTGGGCCTCGGCGGCGCAGCCCTTGTCCAGCGCCGGATGGTTGGGATTGGTGTCCTCGGCGCCCAGCAGATAGGTGAGGTCGAGCCCTGCATAGTGCTGCTCCAGGCTGGCCGCCGGGCGTCCTTCGGCATAGGCCGGCAGGCCCTGCATGCCGTATTTCCAGGTGTCGTAATCCGGGCAGCTGGCGGCGTCGGCGAAGGGCACGGGCCGGCCCTGGGCATCCGGACGGCGGGCATCGAAATAGGCATAGGACGACGGATTGGCCACTACGTATCTCAGGCGGATGCCGCGGGCGGCGAGGGCGCGCTCGCCCTGGCCGAGCACGGCATAGCGCTGCACCACCTGGCCACCGCCGGAATGCCCGGCGATCACCACCTCCTGCAGATTGGGCAGCAACCGGCGCTCCGCCAGCCGTGCGAGCAGGGCGTCGAACACCGCGAAGCTGCTTAGCGGCTGCGGGCCCAGGGCGGGTTCGCCACCCATCCAGGCATTGCCCTGCCAACGCAGCAGGGTGTCCGGCAGCTGATGCCGCTGGACATCCGTTTCGTTGAGGAACTGCGGGGCGATCACCAGGGTGTCCGCCGCGGCGCCGGCCGCCGCCGTGGCCGTCTCGCCGGAGCGGAAATAGGTCGCGGCATTGCGCAGGCGACCATGCACGATCACCAGGGCGCGGCGGATTTCCGGATGGGGCTGGTTCCAGTCGGCCGACAGCTGCAGGGTAGCCTGCGCCTGGCCGATCGGTAGCCGGTCGCTGACGATGCGGGCGACCCCCTCACGAGGCGCCGCCAGGGCGGAGCCCCAGGCCAGGGCCAGGCACAGCGCGAGCAGGCGACGCATCGGGATCTCCCGGTAGAGGTCAGAGCGTCTTGGCGGCGAAGGTGTCGCAGCTCTCCACCTTGCCACTGTCGAAGCCCGCGCGGAACCACTTGACCCGTTGCGCGGAGCTGCCATGGGTGAAGGAGTCCGGTACCACGCGGCCCTGGGACTGGCGTTGCAGGCGGTCATCGCCAATGGCGTTGGCGGCGTTCAGCGCCTTCTCCAGGTCACCTGGCTCCAGCCAGTTCAGCCGCTTCTGGGCATCGTTGGCCCAGACCCCGGCATAGCAGTCGGCCTGCAGTTCCAGACGCACCGACAACCCGGTGGCACCCTCGGTGGGAATGCCGCGATGGCGCGCCGCTTCCATCTTGCTGGTGGTGCCGGTGAGGTTCTGCACATGGTGGCCGACCTCGTGGGCGATCACATAGGCACGGGCGAAATCGCCATCGGCGCCGAAGCGCTGCTGCAGTTCCTGGAAGAAGGTGAGGTCCAGGTAGACCTTGCTGTCCGCCGGGCAATAGAAGGGACCGCTGGCCGCGGTGGCGCCACCGCAACCGGACTGCACCTGGCCGTTGAACAGCACCAGCTTGGGCGGCTGATACTGCTCGCCATGGGCCTGGAAGATGCGCGTCCAGGTGTTTTCGGTCTCGCCCAGCACCACGCGGACGAAGTCCACCTGGCGATTGTCGGCCGGCGCGGTGGTCTCCTGCTGGCTTGGCGCGCTCTGGCCGCTGAGGCTGATCAGGTTGCCGAGGATCTGCGTCGGACTCTGGCCGCTGAGCAGGCCGAACACCACCACCAGGGCCACGCCACCCAGGCCGAGGCCGCCGCCGATCTTCATGCCGCGTCCACCGCTGGCCTGTTGCACGTTGTCGCTACGTTGTCCCTTGTCCCACTGCATGGCGGCCGCCTCGTGATTGTCGTCATCGCTAGGACCGCAGGGCGCGCCAAAAATGCGTTACCGGAAATGACAACGCCCGCGACGGGCGCGGGCGTTGACGGCGGAGCGGAGCGCGGGATCAGGCCGCGGTCTGGCCCTGCTTGAGGCTTTGCATGTCGATCACGAAGCGGTACTTCACATCGCTCTTGAGCATGCGCTCATAGGCTTCGTTGATGTCCTGGATGGCGATCTGCTCGATGTCCGAGACGATGCCGTGCTTGGCGCAGAAGTCCAGCATCTCCTGGGTTTCGCGGATGCCACCGATGAGCGAACCGGCCAGCTGGCGGCGCTTCATCACCAGGTTGAACACGCTGGGCGCCGGGTGCGCCTCGGCGGGTACGCCGACCAGGGTCATGGTGCCGTCCCACTTGAGCAGGGTGAGGAAGGCGTCCAGGTTGTGCGGCGCGGCCACGGTGTTGAGGATGAAGTCGAAGCTGTTCGCGTGCGCGGCCATCTCGTCTTCGTTCTTCGACACCACCACCTCGTCGGCGCCCAAGCGCAGGGCGTCGTCCTTCTTGTTGGCGCTGGTGGTGAAGAGCACCACGTGGGCACCCATGGCATGGGCGATCTTCACGCCCATGTGGCCCAGGCCACCCAGGCCGACGATGCCGACCTTCTTGCCCGGACCGACCTTCCAGTGGGCCAGCGGCGAGTAGGTGGTGATGCCGGCGCACAGCAGCGGCGCCACGGCGGCCAGGTTCTCGGTGTGGCTCACCTTGAGCACGAACTTCTCGTTGACCACGATGTGGTCGGAGTAGCCGCCCTGGGTGTTCTCGCTGCCACCGTAGAGGTTGCCGTTGTAGGTGCCGGTGAAGCCGTTCTCGCAATAGGATTCTTCGCCGGCGTCACAGGGGGCGCAGTGCTGGCAGCTGTCGACCATGCAGCCGACGCCGACGCTGTCGCCGACCTTGAAGTTCTTCACGTGGGCACCGACTGCCGTCACCTTGCCGACGATCTCGTGGCCGGGCACGGAGGGGAAGAGGGTGTTGTTCCACTCGTTGCGTGCGGTGTGCAGGTCCGAATGGCAGACGCCGCAGAAGAGGATGTCGATCTGCACGTCGTGGGCGCCGGGTTCGCGCCGCTCGAAGGAGTAGGGCGCCAGGGGCTGGTCGGCGGACTGGGCAGCGTAGCCTTGGGCTTGGCTCATGAGATACCTCATCTAGGTGGTGGAACCGGGGGGTGGAACGTCGCGGCCAGGCGGACCTGGCCAGGTGACAAACCGCCGATCCTGCTGAGCCAGAGCCGGCGGCGCCAATCGATCGTCTCGATATTCGTCATGCCGCCCATCGATGGAACTCATGGGCGCGCAGGGGTGCGAGAGTTTACGACCGGGGTGCCCGCGCGGATGTTCCCGCTCCCGGCGCGGCAGCCAGGGCCGGTCGTCGCGCGGTCGTGGCTAGCGCGCAAGCTTCGGTGCCACGGTGGGCAGCAGGCGACTGGCCAGATGCTCCAGCAACAGCCGGACCCGTGGCAGGGTCTCGCGACTGCGCGGCCACACCAGGTTAATCGGCGAGCCTTCGACGCCGTGTTCCGGCAGCACGTCCACCAGGGCGCCGCTGGCCAGGTGCGTGGCGATCAGCCAGGTCGGCAACTGGGCGATGCCATGCCCGGCCAGGGCGGCCAGCACCTCGCCTTCGCCATCACCCACCACCAGCCGCGGCTGGAACACCCAGCGTTCGCTGTCGCCCGGCTGCTCGCCGCGCAGCTGCCAGGGGCTGATCAGGCCGTCGGCCTGGCGAAAGCCGATGCACTGGTGATCGACCAGCTCGGCCGGGGTGCGGGGTCGGCCATGCTGGGCGAGATAGGCCGGGGCGGCGCAGAAGACCTGGCGCTGGGTTCCGAGGAACCGATGCCCCAGGCTGGCCGGCCAGGCGTCGGAGCCGCCGATGCGCACCAGGATGTCGATGCCCTCGTGGACCGGATCGACGAAGCGATCCGATAGCGACAGATCCGGTTGCAACAGCGGATAGCGATGCAGCAGTTCCAGGATCAGCGGCAGCACATGCAGGCGGCCATAGGAGGCGGGCAGGTCGATGCGCACCCGGCCATGGGGCTCGCCGTCCTGGGCGGTCAGTCCCAGCTCGGCCTGTTCCAGCTCGCCCAGTACCCCGGTGCAGGTGCGGTAGAAGCTGGCGCCGGCCTCGGTCAGGGTCAGGCGGCGGGTGGTGCGCTGGAACAGCCGCACGCCCAGGCGGCTCTCCAGGCGGGCCACGCTCTTGCCGATGGCCGAGCCGGTGAGATTGAGGCGCTCGCCGGCCGCGGTGAAGCTGCCGAGATCGGCCACGGTGACGAAGACGTCGAGGCCCTTGAGGCGTTCGGAGGAATACAAGGCTGGCTCCCGATTGCGGAATATGATTCCTGTTAAACAGGAATTTATACCCAGGATACGCCGTTAATTCTCCAATAGGCTGGAATCAACCCTGAGACAAGGCACTCCCTTATCTACAGCGCCTGCGACCGTCGCAGGCCGTCTCTCACCCCTATCTGGAGGTTTCATGCGCAAGGGCACCGCTCTCATCGTCGGCGTGACCGGCATTTCCGGCTACAACCTGGCCAACACCCTGGTCGCCTCGGGCTGGACCGTCTACGGTCTGGCACGCAAGCCGGTGGCGCAGGAAGGCGTCATCCCGGTCGCCGCCGACCTGCTCGACGCCGCGTCCACCCGCCAGGCCCTGGCCGGCCTGCCGATCAGCCACGTGTTCTTCTGCACCTGGACCCGGCGTGCCACCGAGAAGGAAAACGTCGAGGCCAATGGCGCCATGATGGACAATCTCTGCCAGGCCCTGGACGGCGCGCCGCTGCAGCATCTGGCGCTGGTCACCGGCACCAAGCACTACCTGGGTTCCTTCGAGGAATACGGCAGCGGCAAGGCCGAGACGCCCTTCCGTGAAAGCGAACCGCGCCAGGCCGGCGCCAACTTCTACTACACCCTGGAAGACATCCTCTTCGCCGCCGCCGAGCGGCACGGCTTCGGCTGGAGCGTGCACCGCTCCCACAGCATGATCGGCCAGGCCAAGGGCACCAACGCCATGAACATGGGCCTGACCCTGGCGGTCTATGCCTCGCTGTGCAAGGCCACTGGCCAGCCCTTCGTCTTCCCCGGTTCCCGTACCCAGTGGGACGGCATCACCGACGTCACCGACGCCGGTCTGCTCGCCGAGCAACTGGAGTGGGCCGCCCTGGCGCCGGCCGCACGCAACCAGGCATTCAACACCGTCAACGGCGACGTCTTCCGCTGGCGCTGGCTGTGGGGCGAGATCGCCGCCTTCTTCGAGCTGGAGCCGGCACCCTATCCCGAGCAGCCCATGCCGCTGGAAGCGCGGCTGAAGGACGTGGCGCCGGCGCAGTGGCGCAAGCTCGCCGAGGAGCACGACCTAGTGGAAGCCGACGTCGACAAGCTCGCCTCCTGGTGGCACAGCGACGCCGACCTGGGCCGCGAGATCGAGTGCCTCAACGACATGACCAAGAGTCGTGACCTGGGCTTCTTCGGCTATCGCGACACCCGGGCGAGCTTTCTCGACCTCTTCACCCGGCTGCGGGCCCAGCGCCTGATTCCCTGAGCCGCTCTGGCTCGCCGGTCCCCGTGAACGCGGGTGGCCGGCGGTTTTCACCGGCTGTTTCCGGGGCGCAGAATGAGCTTTCTGTCGCAGGATGCGCCCCATGCTCGAAACCCTCGCTGCCCTGATTCCCGCCTTCAGCCCCATCGACTGGCTGTTCATCGAAGCCATCGTGGTCCTGGCCTATCTGATCTTTGGCGTCGCCGGCTTTGGCAGCGCCCTGGTCGCCGGTCCCTTGCTCACCAGCTGGATGCCCCTGTCGCGCATCGTGCCCTTGCTGGTGATGCTGGATTTCCTCGCCTCCTTCCACAACTGGCTGCCGGATCGCCGCGCCATCGCCGGCCGCGAACTCAGACGGCTGCTGCCTATGCTGCTGCTCGGCGCAGCCCTGGGCACCTACCTGCTGATGCGCACCGATGCGCGGCTGCTGATGCTCTGGCTGGGCCTCTTCGTGGTCGCCTACTCGACCTACAGCCTGCTCACCCCCAAGGGCTTTCGCCAACTGGCACCAGCCTGGTCGATCCCCGCGGGTGGCGTCGGAGGCTTGTGCGGCGCCCTGTTCGGCAGCGGCGGCTTTCTCTATGCGCTCTATCTCAATGGTCGCCTGCAGGACAAGAACGCCATCCGCGGCACCCAGAGTTTTCTCATCGGCTGCAGCGCCTCCATCCGCATCGTCCTGCTGCTGATCGCCGGCGCCTACAGCGACGGCCGCCTGCTGCTCCTCGCGGTCTGCCTGCTGCCCGCCATGCTGCTCGGCGGCTGGATCGGCCGCCACTTGCAACGCCGTCTGTCCCGCGAACGCTTCACCCGCCTGGTGACCTGGCTGGTGCTGGTCTCGGGTGTGACCCTGATCGGGCGGTATCTGGCGGGCTAGCCAGGTCATCCGCATGCGGGTGACCCGTAGGTTGGGTTGAGACGGCTCCAGCGTCGAAGCCCAACGAGACCGGACACCCCTGTTGGGCTTCGCTGCGCTCAACCCAACCTACATCGCCTCTGGATGGAAAACCGCTTGCCGTTTTCCACGCGACGTTTCGATGTCGCGAACTCCCAAGCCTGGTAGGGTGGAAAACCGCGGAGCGTTTTCCACGCGAAGTGGTCACCTTGGGAACTCCCAGGCCCACCCACCTTTCCGCTCTAGAGCCCCTTTGCGGAGAACTCTCATGCTCACCTCCATCCAGGCCGGCGTCTTGGACGTGGCCTATCAGGTCCAGGGACCGGACGGCGGCGCTCCGGTCCTGCTGCTGCATGGCTTTCCCTACGACATCCACGCCTACACCGAGGTGGCCGACGAACTGGCCGCCGCTGGCTGCCGGGTCTATGTACCCTTTCTGCGTGGCTACGGCGCCACCCGCTACCTGAGCGCCGATACCCCGCGCTCCGGCCAGCAGGCCGCCCTGGCCCATGACGTCCTGGCGCTGCTCGATGCCCTGGGCCTGGAGCGGGCGACCCTGGCCGGTTACGACTGGGGTGGCCGCGCCGCCGGCATCGTCGCCGCCCTCTGGCCCGAACGGGTCGCGGGGCTGGTGCTGGGCGACGGCTATCCGATCCAGGACATCGCCGCCGCGGCGACCCAGCCGGCCAAGCCGGCGGCGGAGCTGCGCTATTGGTACCAGTACTATTTCCACGGTGAACGGGGGCGCGCCGGCCTGGCGGAACATCGCCGCGACTTCTGTCGACTGCTCTGGTCGCTGTGGTCACCCAGCTGGCGCTGCAGCGACGCCACCTATGCGCTTAGCGCCGCGGCCTTCGACAATCCCGATTTCGTCGACACCGTGATCCACTCCTATCGCCACCGCTACGGCCTGGCGCCGGACGCTCCGGCCTATGCCGAGACCGAGCGCCGGCTGGCGGCGCAGCCACCCATCCACGTGCCCACCACGGTATTGGCCGGTGCCGACGATGGGGTCACTACGGTGCAGGGTGAAGCCAGGGTGGCGCAGCACTTCAGCGGACCCTTGCGCTACGAGGTGCTACCCGGCTGCGGCCACAACATCCCCCAGGAAGCCCCCGCCGCCTTCGCCGCCGCGGTAAGGGAGCGGTTGCCCTAGGTCGGGTTGAGACACGCGAAGCCCAAGGTTGCCGACTAGGCAGGGTTTTCCCTCACCCCAGCCCTCTCCCAGGGGGAAAGGGCGCTGGTCCGGTAGGTTGAGTTGAGCGCAGCGACGCCCAACGTGGGTGTTTTGCCATGTTGGGCTTCGACGATGGAGCTGTCGCAACCCAACCTACGTCGGCTCAGCCCTTGCCCAACACCTCCGGATTGGCCAGCCCCGTCGGTTCGCCGGCGAAGAAGCCCACCAGATTGGCGAAGGCCTCGCCGAAATAGAGTTCGTAGCTGTGCTTTTCCACGTACCCCAGGTGCGGGGTGCAGAGCACCTGGGGATGGGCGAGCAGGGGATCGTCCGGCGCCACCGGCTCCTGCTCGAAGACATCCAGCGCCGCCTGGCCGGGATGACCCTGTTCCAGCGCGGTGAGCAGGGCGCCGGGTTCGATCAGGCCGGCGCGGGCGGTGTTGACCAGCAGGGCGCTCTTCTTCATCCGCGCCAGGTCTTCGGCCCGCACGCAGCCGCGGCTGCGCTCGCTGTATCTCAGATGCAGGCTGATGACATCGGCCTCGGCGAAGAAAGACGCCTGGCTGGTCGCCGCGCGATGGCCGTCGGCTTCGGCGCGGGCGCGCGAGGCTTCGCTGCCCCAGACCAGCACCGGCATGCCGAAGGCCTGGCCGTAGCGCGCCAGGCGCTGGCCGATCTTGCCGTAGCCCCAGATGCCGAGGAGCTGCCCGTCCAGTCGTTCGCCCAGGTTGACCTGCCAGCGCCCGGCATAGAGGGCGTCGATGGCCGGCCTGAGCTTGCGCCGGGCCATGAGGATCAGCGTCCAGGTCAGCTCGGCGGTGGAGACCGGCGAGCCGCTGCCTTCGCACACCGCCACGCCCTGGCGGGTGCAGGCGGCCACATCGAGGTGGGCGGTGGCCTTGCCGGTCTGGCTGATCAGCTTGAGGCGTGGCAGATGCGCCAGCAGCTCGGCGTCGATACGGGTGCGCTCGCGGGTCAGCACCAGCGCATCGGCATCGCGGAAGCGCTCCACCAGCACCTTGGGATCGCGCTCGGCATCGCGATAGAGCGTCACCTGATGCCCGGCGCGCTGGAGCAGGGGGTAGCAATCCAGGGTTTCGACGACGTGCTGGTAGTCGTCGGGGATGACGATATGCATGGCGGGCTCCGTTGTTGTTCTGGATCGCCAGTGGAGCACCTGCGGGGTCGTCCGACAAGATGGGGTGCAACGGTGGACGAGGCGGCGCCGTCGTCCACCCTACTGGTAGCCTGGAAAACCGCGCAGCGTTTTCCGGGGCCTGCGTCTAATAGGGAATCACCAGCGGCGTACCCGCCAGGGGATTCTCGATCACTGCGCACCTGAGGCCGTACAGCGCCTCGATCAGCTCGGGGGTGACGATCTCCGCCGGCGGGCCTTCGGCGAGGATGCCGCCGGCGCGCAGGGCGATGATGTGGTCGGCGTAGCGACAGGCCTGATTGAGGTCGTGCAGTACCGCCACCAGGGTGCGGCCACCCTCCCGATTGAGGCGGCAGAGCAGCTCCATCAGCTCCACCTGGTGGGCGATGTCGAGAAAGGTGGTGGGCTCGTCGAGCAGCAGCAGCGGGGTTTCCTGGGCCAGCGCCAGGGCGATCCACACCCGCTGGCGCTGCCCGCCGGAGAGGCTGTCCACCGCCCGCTCGGCCAGTGCCAGGGTATTGGTGGCTTCCAGGGCGTGCTGCACCGCGCGCTCGTCGGCCTCCGTCCAGCCGGCGAAGGCCTGGCGATGGGGATGACGCCCGCGGGCCACCAGGTCGCTGACCAGGATGTCGTCCGGTGCCACCGCGCTCTGCGGCAGCAGGCCGATACGGCGGGCCACCTCGCGGGTCGGCAGGTCCTGGATCAGCCGGCCGTCCAGGCGCACCTCACCGGCGCTGGGGCGGATCAGCCGCGCCAGGCTGCGCAGCAGGGTCGACTTGCCGCAGCCGTTGGGGCCGATGATGACGGTGAAGCGGCCATCGGGCAGGCGCACATCGAGGTCGGCGCAGATCGGCTGGCCACCGTAGCCCACGGTGAGGCGGTGGGCGGCGAGGCGACTGGAGGGGGCGTCTTGGCTCATGGGGTCCGCCGCCATTCGCGGCTCAGCAGGAAGATCAAATAGAGGCCGCCCAGGGCGCCGGTGAGCAACCCGACCGGAATCTGGAAGGGCGCCAGCAGCCGCTGGGCCAGCAGGTCGGCCAGGGCCGTGAGGCAGGCGCCGAGCAGGGCGGGGGCGAGGATGCCGAGATCGGCGCTGCGGGTCAGGCGGCGGGCCAGCTGGGGCGCCGCCAGGGCGACGAAGCCGATGGGGCCGGCGGTGGCGATGGCCAGGGCGGCGAGGGCCACGGCGACCGCCAGCAGCAGATTCTGGCTCGGCAGCACGGCCAGGCCCAGGGCGCGGGCCAGGTCGTCGCCCAGCTCCAGCAGGCGCAGCCGCCGCGCCAGCCAGGCGGCCAGTGGCAGGAGCAGCAGGCAACCGGCGAGCAGGGTCAGGGTGCGACTCCAGGTCAGCATGTCGAGGCTGCCGAACAGCCAGAGCCGGGCCTCCTGGGCTTCATCCAGCTCGGCGCGGGTCAGTAGGTATTCGTTGAGCGAGGCGAGCAGGGCGCTGACGGCGATGCCGAGCAGGATCATCCGCTCGCCACGGATACCCGCCAGGGCCGCCAGGCCGGCGACCAGTACCGCGGCCAGCAGCCCGCCGCTGAGGGCGCCCAGCATCAGCGCCGCGCCGCCCAGTTGCAGCCAGAGCAGGGTGATCAGCGCACCGCTGGCCGAGCCGACGGTGAAGCCCAGCAGATCCGGACTGGCCAGGGGATTGCGCGCCAGCCGCTGGAAGATGGCGCCACTGGCACCCAGGGCCGCGCCGACGCCAAAGGCCGCCAGCAGTCGCGGCAGGCGCAGCTCCAGCAGGATCAGACTGGCCAGGGCGTCGCCCCGACCGAGCAGGGTGGCCGCCACCCGGTGCGGCGCCGGGGCGAAGGCGCCGCCGCTGAGGGTCAGGGCGCAGATGCCGATGGCCGCCAGCAGGAGCAGCAGCAGGCAGGCCTTGAAGCGCGCCGAGCGGCGGGGGGCGAAGCGATGACGACTCAAGGGCGCACCCGGCGGGCGGAACGGATGATCAGCGCGAGCAGCACCGGGGTACCGAGCAGGGCGCAGACGATCCCGGCTTCCAGCTCGCCCGGCAGGGCCACGCGGCGGCCCAGGGTGTCGGCCAGCAACAGCAGATTGGCCCCGGCCAGCGGCGCCAGCGCCAGGATCCAGCGCCAGTCGGCGCCCACCAGCAGGCGCAGGGCGTGGGGCACCACCAGGCCCAGGAAGCCGATGGGTCCGGCCGCCGCGGTGGCGGCGCCGCACAGCAGCACGATGGCGACAAAGGCCAGCAGCCGCAGTTGTCCGGGGCGGGCGCCGAGGGCGCGACCGAGGTCGTCGCCCAGGGCCAGGGCATTGAGACGGCTCCCCAGGGGCAGGCCCAGCAGCAGGCCGATCAGCAGCAGCGGCAGGATGCCGAGGGCGCCACCCGGCGTCTGGCCGCTCAGGGCGCCTACCGCCCAGAAGCGGTAGCTGTCGAACACTGCGCTGTCGAACAGGGTGATGATGCCGGTGCAGGCGTTGAGGCTGGCGCTGAGGGCGATACCGGCCAGGATCAGTCGCAGCGGCTGGCCACGGGCCGGGGCGCTGCCACCGAGCAGATAGACCAGGCCGGCGGCCAGGGCTGCCCCCAGCAGGGCGCAGGCCAGGCGCGTCGGGGCGTCGTCCAGCCCTGCCAGTGACAGCCCGGCCACCACGGCGAAGGCCGCTCCGGCATTGATGCCGAGCAGTCCGGGGTCGGCCAGGGGATTGCGCGTCAACGCCTGCATCAGGGCGCCGGCCAGGCCCAGGGCGGCGCCCACCAGCAGCCCGAGCAGGGTACGCGGCAGACGCAGCTCCCAGAGCACCACGGCCTCGGTGGAGTCATCGGGCGCGACGAGCAGGTGCAGAATCTGCGCCGCCGACAGCGACCGTGCCCCTATGCCCAGACTCGCCACTACGGCCAGTGCCAGGACGATCAGCAGCAGGACCAGCACCAGGCCACCGCGGGCGGCGGATGCCCGTTGCGCAAGAGGCGCGGGGCGGACCGGCGGGGTCATGTCACCCCCAGGGCGCCGGCGATTGTGCCGATCACCTGGCGGGCGGCAAGGGGCCCGGCGTTGAGATAGAAGGCGTCGGTATCCACGCGAACGGCCCGGGACTGACGCACCGCAGTCAGCCGCGGCCACAGCGGTTGCCGCGCCAGGCTGGCCAGGGCGGTGCCCTGCTCGGCGTAGAACAGCCAGTCGGCATCGGCCAGATCGAGCAACTCGGCGCTGACATCCCGCGAGGTGCCCTTGAAGCGCTGCGCCGCCGGGCGGGTCACGCCCATGGCCTGCAGCAGGCCGCCGGCAAAGGAATCCGTGCCCATCAGGCGCAGCCGGGCGCCACTGGAAAACAGCAGGGAGGCGGAGGGTGGCTGAGCGCCGAAGCGCTGCGCCAGGCCGGCGAGATCCCGATCCAGGTCCGCCAGCAGGCGCTCGGCCTGCTGGCGCCGCCCCAGGGCATCGGCCAGCACCAGGAAGTCCGGCCGCCAGTTGCCACCGGTGCCGCGCGCCACCACCGTGGGGGCGATGCGTGAAAACAGCTCCAGGCCGCCGGCCTTGAGCACGGTGCGGTTGAGCACGATCAGATCCGGCGCCAGGCGCGCCAGGGCTTCCAGATCCGGCGCCTGGCGACTGCCCAGATCGACCATGGCGTCCAGCTCGCCGGCGCGGCCGGCAAGGGCGCTGCGCAGATAGCCGGGGGCCAGTTCGCGATTGTCCACCCGGGTGGTGCCCGCCGGGATCACGCCCAGGCTCAGGGCGGCGTCCAGCTGGCCGGTGGAGATCACGGCCACTCGCAGGGGCTGGCGTGGGATCAGGGTGCTGCCCACCACATGCTCCACCTGCCGCGGAAAGTCGCCATCCGCCGTCGATGCGCGTGCGCATACCCGACCCGGCAGCCCGGCGAGCAGGGCGGTACCGGCGGCGAATTGCAGAAGGGCGCGACGATCGAGCATGACGGGGACTGGCTGAAGACGGAAAGAGGCCCGCCAGGCGGGCCGAGGCCCCGAGCGGGGCGGCTAGGATAGAGCATCGCTACGGGCCTGGCATCCGCTAAGGACGCCGGGCCGCTCCCTCTCCCTCTGGTGTGAGCGCAGGCTGCTAGCGGATCGCGGCCATGGGCCGCTCCTACAGGTGATGCAAATTTGGGCGTAGCGTGGAAAACCGCGAAGCGTTTTCCACTGTGTTGCACGTTTCGATCCGCCCCCTCTCCCCTTGGGAGAGGGCTGGGGTGAGGGCAGGCCGCTGGCTTAGAAGCTCACCGTGGCACTCAGCCGCGCCGTCCGCGGCTCGCCCACCGCCACCTGCAGCGGACTGTTGGCGCTCGACGGGTAGTACTGCTTGTCGAACAGGTTGTCGACGTTGAGCTGCAGGCGGGTCTGGTAGCCGGTCACCGGCAGGTCCCAGCGCAGGAAGGCGTCGGCCACGGTGTAGCTGCTCATGTAGAAGCTCTTCGCCGCATCGCCGGCCCGCTCGCCGACGTAGCGCGCGCCGCCGCCGAGGTGCCAGCCACCGAGGTTGGAGGGGACCAGCAGGTGGTGGGTCAGATAGAGGCTGCCGCTGTGCTTGGGCGCCTGGGGCAGGCGCTTGCCCTCGTTGCTGGGATCATCGAGCACCTCGGTGTGATCGTAGGCGTAGGTCGCGACAACGTCCCAGCGCTCGGCCAGGCGACCGGTGAGATCCACTTCCACGCCACGTGAGCCGACCTTGCCGGCGGCTTCGCTGACATTGAGCCTACCCGTCGGCACGACAACATTGGTCTTTTCAATGTCATAGAGCGCTACGTTCAGATTGAGCCCGGGTGCAAGGTCGTACTTGGCCCCCACTTCGTAGCTACGGCCTTCCTCCGGATCGAAGGTATTGCCGGAGCCATCCTGGGTGTTCGGGACAAAGGAGCGGCTGTAGTTGCCGTAGAGCGACAGCGCATCGGTGGCCTTGAACACGACGCCGGTCAGGGGCAGCAAGGCATTGTCCTGGCGGTCCAGGGTTTCGCGACGGCTGTTGCCTGCGCCCACGCGACCGTACTGGTCGAAGTGCTGATAGCGACCGCCCAGTACCAGGATCCAGCGATCGTTCAGGTGCCAGTTGTCCTTGACGTAGAGCGATGTGGATTCCAGTTCGCTGACCAGATCGCTGGTCGCGGGATCGACTCGGCTGGGCGCAGCCAGGCGACCATAGCTGGGATTGAAGATATTGAAACTCGGCGTGGCACCGGTGTTGCGGTAGGTCTTGCCGCGCACCTGGCTGTTGTCTTCGTGATCGATACCGACCAGCAGATCGTGCCGTTGGCCGAACAGCTCCTGGCGCCCGACGACGTCCCAACTGGCATACTTGGTCTCATAGTCATAGTGCCCGCCATTAGCCTGGCGATTCAGCTGGCCAGTGGTCGCCAGTTGATTGGACGTTTGTGGCTGAGCGAACGAAAGCCCATAGCGGTCGTTGTTCCAGGCATAGGTCAAACGGGCCTTCCAGTCATCGCTGAGCTGATACTCATAGCGCGCACTGGCGGTCTCGGTGATACCGCTCGTTGAGGCCCACTTCTCGTCCAGTCGCTTGTTGTAATCGATGTCAGCCGGATGCCCATTGACGAACACCGTCCCGCGATCCACCGGGCCGGTGTAATCGTTATAGGAATAGGCCAGGGTCAGGCTGGCGCGCTCGCCGGTCCAGGACAGCGACGGCGCCACCAGACTGTGCTGATCCACCCCGTAGTTGCGCCAGTAGTCCTCGCTCTGGCGCTCGGCGATCAGCCGATAGGCAAAGCCGCTGTCACCCAGGGGGCCGGTGGTGTCGATGCCGAGATTGCCGCCGCCTTCGCTGTAGGCCGAGCCGCTCAGGGTGGTGCGCTGTTGGTACTGCGGCTGCTTGCTGACCACGTTGATCAGGCCGCCAGGCTCCAGGGCGCCATAGAGCAGTGAGGCGGGGCCCTTCAGGACCTCCACACGCTCGGCGGTGGCGTCGAAGTTGTGCGACAGATTCGAGCGCACCCCATCGCGAAAGATGGAGCCATCGGCGTTGCTGCCGAAGCCGCGCTTGACGAAGGCATCCTTGGTCCCGGCCAGGGTGTTGCCCTGGGTCACGCCGCTGACGAATTTCGAGGCGTCGTCCAGGGTCCGCACCTCGTAGTCCTGGATCAGCTGCGGGGTCACGGTCTGCACCGACTGCGCCTCTTCCCTGATCGGCACATCGCTCTTGCTCGCCGTGGAAGCGGTAGCCGCCCGATAGCTGTCGTCCGCCTCGCTGGCCGTGGCGGAAATGTCCATGGGGGCGAGGCTGGCGTTTTCCGCGGCCAGCAGGCCCGAACTGGTTGCCAGGGCCAGGGTGCTGAAGGCGAAGGGCGCGAAACGGCGAAGGGCTCTGGGCGGCGTGTTCAAGGGCAATCTCGGCAGGGGCGGGTAAAGTGGCGGCGATTCTATGTTGATAGTCATTCTCACGTAAATCGAATCCTCTTACCGTTGGTGTCCGAGTGCGTTGCCGCCCATCCCCAAGCGCAGGTATAATGTCGCGCTCCTAAATTTTCCCGCCCGGGAGCGCCCGCCATGCTGCGCATCAGCCAAGAAGCCCTGACGTTCGACGATGTTCTCCTCATCCCCGGCTATTCGGATGTCCTGCCGAAAGACGTCAGTCTCAAGACCCGCCTGACCCGTGGCATCGAGCTGAACATTCCCCTGGTGTCCGCCGCCATGGACACCGTGACCGAGTCCCGTCTGGCCATCGCCATGGCCCAGGAAGGCGGCATCGGCATCATCCACAAGAACATGACCGTTGAGCAGCAGGCCGCGGAAGTCCGCAAGGTCAAGCGCTTCGAGGCCGGCGTGGTGAAGGACCCCATCACCATCGACGCCGACGCCAGCGTGCGCGATCTGTTCGACCTGACCCGCCTGCACAACATCTCCGGTGTCCCGGTGATCTCCGGTCGTGACCTGGTGGGTATCGTCACCTCCCGCGACGTGCGCTTCGAGACCCGTCTCGACGTGCCGGTGCGTGAAGTCATGACCCCCAAGGATCGCCTGGTCACCGTGCGCGAAGGCGCCGACAAGCAGGAAGTCCGCGAGCTGCTGCACAAGCACCGCATCGAGAAGGTGCTGATCGTCGACGAAGCCTTCGCCCTCAAGGGCATGATGACCGTCAAGGACATCGAGAAGGCCAAGGCCTACCCCAACGCCAGCAAGGACGACGCCGGTAGCCTGCGCGTCGGTGCCGCCGTCGGTACCGGTTCCGAGACCCCCGAGCGCGTGGCCGCCCTGGTCGCCGCTGGCGTCGACGTCATCGTCGTCGACACCGCCCACGGCCACTCCAAGGGCGTGATCGAGCGCGTGCGCTGGGTCAAGGAAACCTACCCGCAGGTGCAGGTGATCGGCGGCAACATCGCCACCGCCGAAGCCGCCAAGGCCCTGGCTGACGCCGGCGCCGACGCGGTCAAGGTCGGCATCGGCCCGGGCTCCATCTGCACCACCCGCATCGTTGCCGGTGTCGGCGTGCCGCAGATCTCCGCCATCGCCAACGTCGCCGCCGCCCTCGAAGGCACTGGCGTCCCGCTGATCGCCGACGGTGGCATCCGCTTCTCCGGTGACCTGTCCAAGGCCATCGTCGCCGGTGGCTACTGCGTGATGATGGGCTCCATGTTCGCCGGTACCGAAGAGGCCCCGGGCGAGGTCGAGCTGTTCCAGGGTCGCTCCTACAAGTCCTATCGCGGCATGGGCTCCCTGGGCGCCATGTCCCAGACCCAGGGCTCCAGCGACCGCTACTTCCAGGACTCCGCCTCCGGCGCCGAGAAGCTGGTCCCCGAGGGCATCGAAGGCCGCGTCCCCTACAAGGGCCCGCTGGCGGCGATCATCCACCAGCTGATGGGCGGCCTGCGTGCCTCCATGGGCTACACCGGTTGCGCCACCGTCGAGCAGATGCGCACCAAGCCGCAGTTCGTGCGCATCACCGGCGCCGGCATGGCCGAATCCCACGTCCACGACGTGCAGATCACCAAGGAAGCGCCTAACTACCGCGTTAGCTGATTCCTGATTCAAGAGCCTGTTAAAAGCGCCGCGTGTGGACTTCTAACAGGCTCTTAGTTCTTACGTAGCGATTCGGGGCTGTCTTACAGCCCCGAATCGTCTGAACCTAGCGCTATCGAGACCTGGCCATGTCCCAAGACATCCACGCCCACCGCATCCTCATCCTCGACTTCGGCTCCCAGTACACCCAGCTCATCGCCCGCCGCGTGCGCGAACTGGGCGTCTATTGCGAGCTGCACCCCTTCGACATGGACGACGCCGACATCCGCGCCTTCGCTCCGCGCGGCATCATCCTTGCCGGTGGGCCCGAGTCGGTCCATGAGGCCGGCAGCCCGCGTGCACCCAAGGCAGTGTTCGACCTGGGCGTACCGCTGTTCGGCATCTGCTACGGCATGCAGACCATGGCCGAACAGCTCGGCGGCAAGGTCGAAGGCTCCAACATCCGTGAATTCGGCTATGCCAAGGTCGACGTGGTCGGCAAGAGCCGCCTGCTCGAAGGCATCCAGGACCACCTCGACGACGACGGCGTACTCGGCCTGGACGTCTGGATGAGCCATGGCGACAAGGTCGGTAAGCTGCCGGAAGGCTTCCACATCGTCGCCAGCACCCCCAGCTGCGCCATCGCCGCCATGGGCGACGACGAGCGCGGCTGGTACGGCGTGCAGTTCCACCCCGAGGTGACCCACACCAAGCAGGGCGGGCGCATCCTCTCGCGCTTCCTGAAGGACATCTGCGGCTGCGAAGCCCTCTGGACCCCGGCCAACATCGTCGAGGACGCCATCGCCCAGGTGCGCGCCCAGGTCGGCAGCGCCAACGTGCTGCTGGGTCTCTCCGGCGGCGTCGACTCCTCCGTGGTCGCGGCCCTGCTGCACAAGGCCATCGGCGAGCAGCTGACCTGCGTCTTCGTCGACAACGGCCTGCTGCGCCTGCACGAAGGTGACCAGGTGATGGCCATGTTCGCCGAGAACATGGGCGTCAAGGTGATCCGCTCCAACTCCGAGCAGCGCTTCCTGACCAACCTGGAAGGCGAAGCCGACCCGGAGAAGAAGCGCAAGATCATCGGCCGCACCTTCATCGACGTCTTCGACGCCGAAGCCAGCAAGCTCGACAACATCAAGTTCCTGGCTCAGGGCACCATCTACCCCGACGTCATCGAGTCGGCCGGCGCCAAGACCGGCAAGGCCCACGTCATCAAGTCCCACCACAATGTCGGCGGCCTGCCCGAGGAGATGAACCTCAAGCTGGTCGAGCCGCTGCGCGAACTGTTCAAGGACGAGGTGCGCAAGATCGGCCTGGAACTGGGGCTGCCCTACGACATGGTCTACCGCCACCCCTTCCCGGGTCCGGGCCTGGGCGTGCGCATCCTCGGCGAAGTGAAGAAGGAATACGCCGACCTGCTGCGTCGCGCCGACGACATCTTCATCAGTGAACTGCGCAAGGCCGACTGGTACCACAAGGTCAGCCAGGCCTTCGTCGTCTTCCAGCCGGTGAAATCCGTCGGCGTGGTCGGCGATGGCCGCCGCTACGCCTGGGTCGTCGCCCTGCGCGCGGTGGAAACCATCGACTTCATGACCGCCCGCTGGGCCCATCTGCCCTACGAGCTGCTGGAAAAGGTCTCCAACCGCATCATCAACGAAATCGACGGCATCTCTCGCGTCACCTACGACGTCTCGAGCAAGCCGCCGGCGACGATCGAGTGGGAGTGATCCCGCGTCCGGCATAGACAGGTACGTCTAGCAGAAAAAGCCAAAAGCCCGCGTAATTGCGGGCTTTTGGCTTTTTGGAGGTTGAATCCTGGCAGTCTCCACAACCTGTGCCGCACGGCCAGCCTCTTTTGCACGCGGTGGGTTACAACTCCGACTGGATCGAGAAGTGCCCAGCGCACCAGCAGGGGAGAGGCGTGGGCGCCGTTTACAACAAAATCGTGGCGGGATCAGCGTCGTTCGATGTGGCAGGAAGGCGCCGATGTGACTGATGAATGGACGCTCAGGCAACCTGGAAAAACTATTAGGTAGGTCGCGTGGTTGCCGTTGATTAAAGCTAGCCGCTTGATGGGAAATTGCTCTCTGCCGGAACAATTTTCATGGATGCTGACTAGCCGTTTGTATTTGACGTGACTGGCCGCACCCACGGCTCAGGGACGAAAGCAGTCATTCATGATTGACCGCTAACGACCCAAAGCAGCCGTTGCTGTAGGGCAGTTAGTGGCCACAGCGGGTAGATAGACGTTGCGCTCTGCCCATATTTCCGCCTGATAGATATTAAAAGGCAGCTACCTGTTTAATTTCCAAACGGAACGCCGTGAGTCAATTTTTTCTATTTAGCCTCTAGGCCGGCTGCGGAGTAATTTCCACTGACTGAATGTTAGTTGTCTTTATTCGGCAATCCACTTTCAGAGTACCTCTGCATAGCGGTTACAAGTGCGATAGCTTTGGCCTGAATGTCGGACCAGTTGCTTAGTAGCGAACCACTGTAGTTCAATGAGTACGTTATGTGCGTCGAGATATCGGTTACAATATGCTTACAGCTGGGATTCTTGTTTTTCAAATCCCGTCGCAAGTCGCAAGCGATTTCGGCGCATTGAGGCGGTCCTGATGAATATACATCTGAAGCCCCAAAGTACTGGTTTGAGTCCCATAGGAAAGGGTCTGCGGGCAGTGTTAAATGTTTCAATCCGAATTCTGAATCGGAGGGTACCATCACGGCATGTCTATATCGCTTTGGCCTACCAGAGCTATGTGCAAGAAAGAGTCTAATCAAAGAAAATTCAGGATCAGTCCACCTAGAAAAAACATGGACATCGCATGATGGCTTGGGCGCAGTAGCCGCTTCCACTCGGACCCAGTCACTCCCGTCTCCTATCTTCGCCCATTCCCTAAAGTCCTCCTTGCAATAAAGGTACATAGATGGGTATCGAAACCCATAAACATATGAGGCGAGCCGGCATGAATCGGAATCTAGTTTGACTAGCGCTGAAACCTCGGGGGGGCCGTTAGGTAAGTTGACTATTAACTTGCCGAGTCTTAAATTCTTTCTTTCTTCCGCGTATTTCCATGCCAGATAGCGATTTATAGAAATTACGAATCCAGTCAATAGCAATATTAGAGCGATAATTGCCGATTTTTTAAATTTAGATGAAATAACCAACATATTCTCCCATCTAAAAGATTTTCGGGACTGTGCTTACCCTGATAAATAGTCAACGCGAGTGTAGACTTACTAGCTTCGACTGGCTCTAGCCGGCATCCTTCAGCAAGGCTAATAATTCATAATGTGATCGCTCAAGCATAGTTATACGTTGGCAATTCACTATAATAGCCGATGAACGGCGCTTCAGAGTGGCAAGCCAATATCATGGATAGAGCTAAACTTTCCAGATCCGCTACGCACCTCTGCGTGCAAAGCCGCGCAACTTATGTCTATATAGGCTAATTGCTATAATCCTATCGTTTACTGACGGAAGAGCACCTGAACGATCTGGAAGGTTTTGGGCTGTCGGCCCTGCAGGCCGAGCACCACGAAGAAGGCTTCATGCAGGAAACCATACGGGGGATGGCCCTGGCGGGCCAGGCCGAGGTCAGGATCCTGATCCTTGATCCCACTGGCTGCCTGCTCGAAGGCCTGCCTCAGTTCTAACCCCCTATCAGGCGCCTTCGGGCGCCTTTCTTTTGCCAGTTGCTAAATTTTCAATGTAGCCTTTTTTCTAAAACATGGTGATTTAATCACTATAAAATACTTTTACAACTTCTTTCGGAAATTGTAGTTCAGAAAAATTACTTAGGTTGGGCCTTCTAGTATTCCGAGCGTCTTCATTCGGATACGCTCCTTCCTTGGGAAGATAAATTATTACGTTACTCCCCTTGATCGGCTCTGGGCATATCCCTTTCAAATGGACGTAGGAAAACCCAGGAATTACCTCCCTGATAACCACCTTGGCTTGCAGCGACTCGAACCTATAATTGTTCGCAGCATTCTGATAAATATAGGAATGAACGAAACTCTCCGACATGACATTCTCTACAAAATAGCTTCGGCTTAGACCCACTCTCAAACTCCGTATAAAATTCGACCGTACTCCGGATATTACACTCTGCCAGACATTACCCGGACTCTCGCTAAATACCGTCCACTGCTTAGGAAATACAATTTCATAGTGGCAAACGTCAGGCCAAGGTCGCTTGAAGGGTGAAACACGATTAACTTTTTCGCGAGTGATCTCAAGTACGAAAGGTGTTGGACCATCAAGCTTCAGATCCATGTCTCCCATCGTCTCCTCGCAGATCGTGCTCACGCAGGCGTGAACCTCTTTACCTTCGGCGGGACGATCACTAGCAAATACGGTTCCCGCAAATACCCAAAGAGAAATCCCGAAAGTTAGTGTGCCTTGGCGAAAATTCATTTTTTGAGGCTACCTTTCTAGTTTTTGACAGCTAATATTGAATTGCGAGGTGGTTTCCAAGCCGAACGCGCGGTGTTACCACAATAGAAAGATAGATCTAGATGCGGAGTTCGTCAAAAAGGTAGCTTTCAAAGCCATCTAGCGGGAACAGTATGGGAAATTCTATCTACTGAAGGCGAAGCCTTTGTCATTCAAGTTCGACTGATTTTCTCTAACAATTTATTCAAGCCTATGCTGCTTCGCAGCACAGCTTAATTCTGGCGTTGAGCGTTCGCTTTTACTCGCAACCACCTGCAACTCATGGCCGATTGCAGCCCGTCGCCACTGGCTGCAATCGGCCAAAAGCGGACGGCAGCCTCATAAAAAAGCCTGTCCCCTTTTTCCGCTTGCCTAATCTCTGCGCCAATATCGCTTTAGCCTGAGCATCGAGTGTGGGTAGAGGGCCATCTCGGTTTGTGAGAGGTGCGGTGCAAGATGGAGAGCGCTATTCACCAGTCCGTGCCATTTGAGAAACTTAAGATTTGTTAAGAAATGCGTTCAGCTCCTGCAGTGCTGGTCCGAACGCATTTCGTCGCTAATGCCTAGAAAGTTTTTGGCATATCAGCCCCAACTCTCAAGCCCACAACACCCTGCCGTTAAGCTACTTCATTTACGCTAGATCGAGAATGCGGCGTAAGTTGCTCGCCACCTCACTAAATGCAGAGCCATTGCTTTTTTGAGCAATTCGCAACTTTAAATTTATATGAGGCACTTTGGTGGGACAAACCGTTTTCATTTTTAAAATTAGCAACGGCAATGAAAAGTCTTTTGCTGACACATATTTTGTTATAAAACATTCGCCTGGATCAATGTTGCGATTAACAAAGTCAAGTGCATTTTTCGTCTTAAGCGCACCATACCTTTCTATCAGGTGATTGCAGATTTCACTAATCACCTCTTGGCATTTTTCTTGATCGACTTCGCCCTGTTCTCCAGAATATATAGCGCCATAGCCTCTTGAGACAGTCGCTACTTCGGCATGTAGGTGATGGGCGGCCGCGAAGTATCGGAAAAGCTCTTCGAGGTTTGCAGCGGAACGTGTGAACCAGCCTTGGAAATCAAAGCTGTCGCGTATATTATTTTTGGATTGAGAAATGTGCTCTTCATCCATAATATCGATGAATGCCTCCTCGTCTAGCATAAAGTTCTCGATGCAATAGCGAGGTAGTACAATAACGTTATTAGGAACTTCCTCTCTCTCGCCTGCCAAAAGGTACAAGTCACCATCGACGATATAAGCAGCACGCCGGCCTGTTGAGGGACGTGTTCTAGCGGCTTTCAATACGTCCCCTCGCTGCCCAAGCGGAAACACTCTGTCGAGAGTTATAGTGCTACCTAGGGCTGTGGATAGGAAAGAGGCAACGATTTTAGGGTAGCCTGCGGCGGTGTCTTCAGTATAGATATCAAAATCGTTGAAATTCTCATAAAAAACTGATGCTGCATATTTGGCAGCCTTGCTCCGTTCCATTAGCGTCATCCAAGATTTATGCAGTTTTCAACGTGAAAGCCAACGATTTCTGGTGAATGAGTTGCAAAGATGAATTGATTGCCTTTGCTTTCGCTAAGGAGCGAGTCTACAAGCATTTCTTGCCATCTCATGTGTAGCGAGATTTCCGGCTCATCCACAATAAAAGCATTCTTCCTCGTTGATGCGAATCGTGCATGTGACAAGAGGATTAAAAGTTGCTTTTCGCCAGAAGAAAGATTTATCAAATCTACATTTTTTCCTTGCTGGGTAATCTTTATTTTCCCTACTGAGTCAATTGTAACTTCTTTTCGCGAATGCCTAAAAAACTCGTTGAGGGTGTCGCAGAATTCTTTGATTGGTGCAAAGAACTTTTCTGCTGATTTCTTTTGGCGATCCATTTCAGCAAGAACCTTTTGGATTCGCCGGATTTGAGCCATATTCATGAGCCACTCTAGGCTCCAGGCATCGCCCCTCTCCTCTGAAGGCCTTGCAATTAGGTCCATTTTCTCGAAAAACTTTTCAATCTGAAGTGCTGTTTTTTCTGAGCCACCTAAGTCTCTTGCAAATTTCTCAAGTTCTTGGCGCCTTTGCTGCAGTTCAGACATTAATCGATAGGGACTATTTCGAGAGTCGTTAATTGCATCCTCGTCAAACTCTATATACTCGAAAGTCGATTCAACAACAACATTTAGAAGTCTGTCTAGGCGGCCATCGCTGGCTCTTCGATAATGTCTAAATGCGCTTTCGACTAATTTTTGACAGTTCTCTAGGCCGCCCAAAGGTTCTTTTTTGTCCGCCACAACACGTGATTTTAGCGACCTACTCGTAATGAATTCGGAGTCTAGGGAGAATTCGTCGTGATATTTAGCAAGCCGCCGCTCTAGGCCTAGAAACATTGGGCGCCTGCCCTGAAGGAACTTAGTGAGTAGCGGACCGCCCTCCAATATCAATTGGCTACGGATGTCGTCCCCAATACGTATTACTTGTCCTGCGTGCGAGACGAGGCGTCCTTGCTGAATTACATTTGATGGAATGTTAGATCGAAAAATCTCTTGGCCGTTGAGTATAAAGGACAGCCCGTTATCGGTGGGGCGGACGATAATTTGGAAGTCTTCGCCATCCTTATCAACCTCAACAGAGATGAATGAAAACGTGATTTCCTGCAAGGTCGCCACATCAATAGAAAGAGCTGCTTGGATTAACCGTAGTGCAGTAGTTTTTCCCGTGCCGTTTGGGCCTATTAAAAAATTAACATCAGGTTTGAAGGTAAAATTAAAGTCATAGACTCCATGAACTTTTTTGCCTGAAAACTTCGAATTATCATATTTTTCGTCCCTGGCTCCGCATGAAATAGTGGCCATTCTCTTCGGAGTTTATCCTAGCGTGGCGAAATGGTGGAGGGGATACATCAAGTCAGCTAGCGGAAACGGATGGAGGTGGCGCGGGAGTAGACCAAGCCGTAGATGCTACGGCCGGCAGCTTACCGGCTCTAGGAGGATGTGGCATTGACCAGCACGGCATTGTGCCGAGCTCAATTGATCACTGAATGGCGAATTCGAGCGAAAAGGGGACGGATTTATTTATTGACTGATTGTCCGCTTTTGGCCGGTAGCTGCCCTACGGCATAGGCAGCTTTGGGTCGGTAGCGGTCGCTTGTCAACGTGCACTCATGGCCCCAGTAGCCACGGCATGATCACATCACGGTATTCATGTTTTAAGCCCGGCGGGCCGACTATCGTCGCGCAAGCGAGTATGTCTCTTTCGGCTTTCCGCGGGCTTCAGGACTGCAGGGTCAAGTCCATACTCATCGGCCTAACCTAAAGTTCTTCAAGCTTCTAAATGAAGTGGTATGAGTGCCTACGTAAACCCAAGCGGGGTACGGTGTTGCGAGATTACAGCTGTGAGCGGACGTGGCTGAATCAGAGGTCGCTGCCTGGACAAGAGCTCGCGTCGCACCTGACACCCCTGCGAGTCAAACCGCCAGCACCTCAGCCAAATGTTCCCCTTCCAACCAACCCCTGATATCACTCGCTCGCATCGGCTTGGCGAACAGATAGCCCTGGGCCCAAGTACAGCCTAGATTCTTCAGCGCACCCAGTTCTGCCGCGGTTTCCACCCCTTCCACGATGCATTCCAGCTGCATGTCCTGGCACAGGGCGATCAGGGATTTGACGATCTTGAAGCTGGCCGGGTCGAGGTGGAGGTTGGTGACGAAGGTGCGGTCCACCTTGAGTTTGGTCAGGGGTAGGGCGTGGATCTGGCTCAGGCTGGAATAGCCGGTGCCGAAGTCGTCGAGGGAGATGCCGCAACCCAGTTCGCGAAAGCGGCTGATGGCGCGCTGGGTCTGAGGCAGGTCCTGGATGGCGGCGGTTTCGGTGATTTCCAGATCGAGGCAGGCCGGGTCGAAGCCGCTGTGCTTGATCAGTTCGACGATCTGCTGGGCGGCGTCTTCCGAGCCACAGTCTTGGGCGGAGAGGTTGAAGGCCAGGCGGATGCCCGTGGGCCAGTGCACGGCCGCGTTCAGGGCCTTGCTCAGCAGGGGCAGGGTAAGGCGATTGACCATGCCGACGCGCTCGGCGGTGGCGATGAAATCACCCGGTGGCACGTTGCCCAGCTCCGGACTATCCCAGCGCGCCAGGGCCTCGAAGGCCACCGTCTGCTTGCTGTGGATGTCCACGATGGGCTGGAAGACCATGTAGAACTCGCGCTCCAGGTCGGCCCGGCGCAGGGCCTGTTCGGTCAGGCCTTCGCGATTGAGTTGCTGGCGATGGGCAGTGCTGAACAGGCAGGCCGTGCCGGGGCGGTGGCGCTTGCTCTGGTACAGGGCGTAGTCGGCGTGTTCATAGACGTCCGTTGCGGTAAAGGCCTGGTCGGGAAAGGTCGCGATGCCCAGCGAGCCCCCGATCTGGATGGGCATGTCCACCAGCAGGAAGGGCTCGCGCAGGCTGGCGCAGACCTTTTCGCCAAACGCCCGCAACTGCTCGTCGTTCAAGACCCGGGTGATGAGCAGGCTGAATTCGTCGCCGCCCAGGCGGGCCAGGTGGACGTCCTCGTCGAGCAGTCCGCTCAAGCGCTGGCCGACCTGATAAAGCAGCCGGTCGCCCACGCTATGGCCATAGATGTCGTTGACCGGCTTGAAGCCGTCCAGGTCGATCAGGCCCACGGCCAGGCGGGTCCCCTGGGCGCGCGCATCCGCCAGCAGGGTATCGAGGCGGGCAAAGAATTGCCGGCGGTTGGCGAGGCCGGTCAGGCTGTCCTGATTGGCGAGCTTGAGATTTTCCTCGCTGAGCTTGGCTGTTTGCGCCTGCATGTTCACCAGGCGGGTGAAGTCGCCGTACTGCGCCTTGAGGATGACGAGCATGGCGATGGACACCAGCAGGACGTCGATCGCCGTGGCCACGAAGGTGCTGATGGTGGTAGAGGCGAAGAACACTACGAAGGCGGTGTTGACCACGGCGGTGGTGGCCAGGGCCGCGGGCAGCAGGTGCATCATGCAGAAGATGCAACCGATCACGGTGATCGCCATGTAGAAGCCCACATGCGCCTGGGTATAGCTGTCGCCATAGGGAAACAGCGCCAGCGACCAGGCGGTGAAGGCCGAGGCGACGATGGGCGCGAGCATGTTGGTGCGCTTCAGGGCCGTCAGCATCTGCGTCGGACTGCGCGGCCGATTGCGCGTGCGGACCCATTCGGCCGCCCGGATCACGCCGAACAGGGTCATGCTCAACGGGCAATACAGCGCCAGCCAGCGTGGCGCGACGGCATAGTGGGTGCCGGCCAGCATCAGGGTATTGGTCAGCAGGATGAAGTACATCATCGGCAGCTGGCGCGACAGGGCGAGGTATTGCGCCTTGACCAGGCCGGGATTGTCCATGGGCACGGACATCAGGACGCGCACGCCGAGCAGGATTCTCTTCATCGGGCAATGCTCTGAAAATACGACCAGGTAACCAACTGCACGGATATCCTTTCCAGCCTGGGCGGAGCAGGGTTGAAGGCTGCGCTCATGGAAGGGGTGTCGGCTGACGCTTGGATTTCTGCAACCTTGGCGACTAATGGCACTTTGATCTTGTTCGAATTGCCAATCGTCATAGTTATAGGCGAGGCGAGCGCTGGTGAACAGCCTTAACGATTGTCGGCGACCAAGTGCTTGGCGGAGACCTCTGGTGGTCGTTCAGCGATGCAGATGCGCGCGCCTGGCCGGTCCGTCTGAGTTTTCGGGAACGGGGGCAGCCTTGTGCTCAGCTCTCCCGTGCGCGAGCCGCCAGTTCGGTGGTGATAGACCACAACGAAAAAGCCCGCCATTAGGCGGGCTTTTTCAGGTTTGGGACGTTCAGCCCAGCTTGGTCAACAGGGCATCCGCCGCGGCTTCCGAACTGGCCGGATTCTGGCCGGTGACCAGGTTGCCGTCCTCCACTACGAACTCGCCCCAGTCCGGGCCTTTTTCGTAACGGGCGCCAAGCTTCTTCAGCTCGTCCTCCACCAGGAAGGGCACCACGTCGGTGAGTTGCACACCGGCTTCTTCGCTGTTGGTGAAGCCAGTGACGGTGCGGCCCTTGACCAGCGGCGTGCCGTCGGCGGCCTTGACGTGGCGCAGCACGCCGGGGGCGTGGCAGACCAGGCCGAAGGGCTTGTTGGCCTGGGCGAAGGCTTCGAGCAGGGCGATGGAGTCGCGGGATTCGGCGAGGTCCCACAGCGGGCCGTGGCCGCCGGGATAGAAGAGGCTGTCGTAGTCCTCGGCCGCTACCTCGGCCAGCTTGACGGTATTGGCCAGGGCCTGCTGCGCTTCGGGATCGTTCTTGAAGCGTTCGGTGGACTCGGTCTGGGCGTCGGGGGCGTCGCTCTTGGGATCCAGCGGCGGTTGGCCGCCGGCGGGGGAGGCCAGGGTGATCTCGGCACCGGCGTCCTTGAAGACGTAGTAGGGGGCAGCGAATTCTTCCAGCCAGAAACCGGTTTTCTTGCCGGTGTCGCCGAGCTGGTCATGGGAGGTCAGGACCATCAGGATCTTCATCGCGCGTTCCTCGTGTTCGGAAGGGTATCGCTAGACAGACCCTGGGTTCCTGCCGTGAGTGCCCGGCTCTTGTGGTAAGCCACGAGTACCTCACAGAAGCGGCCGGCTTGCCGCCCAGTCGATCGCGTTGGGCGGCCAGCCGTTCGGCTCAGGGGTTATCAGGCCCAGCCGAGCGTGCCACCGGGTTCATAGCGCTCACGGGCCGCCACGGTGCTGGCGACGTCATCGAGGTTGTGGACGCCAATCAGCTGGACCAGGGAGTCCAGGTTATCGACCTTGCCTTCGTAGCCGGCATCACGGAAGACATAGGTGTCCTGGCCGTAGTGGAAGACCGCTGCGTTGACCAGCCCAGTGGTCGATTGAGTGACGACATTGAGCGCTGCGTAAAGGCTATGGGCATTGGTCAGGGCGGAATCCTGGACGGTCACCACGGCTGACGGGTCGGTAATTGCGGAGCCGAAGAGGATGTTGTCTTCACTCGCGTTGAAGTCGGTGACCGTCACGTGATTCGCTGCCAAGGCACGGTTGGCTGCGGCGCTGCTACTACCGTCGAAGTTGGCCAGGGAAGGGTTGAGCAGACTCAGGGTGTCACGGCCTTCGCCCAGGGTAACGGTGGCGCCATGGCCGTAATTGCCGCGCAGGGTGGCATTGTGAGCGGCCACACCTTCGGTGATCAGGATGTCGACGAAGTCACTGCCAGCGCCGGCATTGATGATCATGTCGGCTTGCTGGATATGGGCACCGATCTGGTCGCCGCCCGCGCCGCTGTCGACGGTGATGGCCTTGACCCGCGAGTTGCTCAAAGCCGCCACGTTTTCGAGTTCCGGAGCGGTGCGGGTGCTGACCTGAAGCAGATCGCCACCGCTGCCGGTGATCACGTTCTTGAGAAAGGCGCTCTGGCTGGCATAGGAGTAGTCATGGCCTTCGGTGTAGCCATGCAGGAAGTCGATCGAGAGGCCGGCTGTGGACCTGGAGCCATCGAAGGTCTGCAGGCCATCGAAGTTGTCCAGGGTGATGATGTCGCCTTCATTGAACTGATTGGTCGGCACGTCGGTGAGGCTGACGGTGAGCTTGGCGATGCTCGAATCCAGGGTGCTGTCGCTGGCGGTGGCGCCACGGGTATGGCCGTCGAGGCGGGTGACCTGATCTTCCCAATGGCCGGTCAGGGTCAGTTCGTTCAGGGTCGAGGCGGCCGCATAGTGCGGACCCTTGGCATCGAAGGTCTTGGCGAAGCCGACGTATTCGGGCGCGGTATTGATATCGAGGGTAAGGCGCGGCTGGTTCTGGAAGGCGTAGTAGGTAACGCCATCAAGGGTGCCGGCCGACTTGGCGGGCGCGGCAACCAGGGGCGCCTTGGCAAGGGCAGCGGTGAACAGGGGGGCGGTGGTGTCCAGGGGATTCTTGTAGGTCATGGCGGTCATCCTTAATGCATGTCAGGCCGAGCGCTCGCTGGACACGTTCTCGCGCAGGGCAAGACGTTTCATACAGCTGAACGTCACGTCGACAGTGCCTAGCTTTCCACGGAGCTACAGCGAACCATGCCGCAATTTCATCGGGCCATCAGGGGGCTGCCGCTAAACGGTAGTGCGCTAAAAGTTCAGTAGACCGCTCGTCAGGACGAGTAATAGCGCGACCAGTATCGGTGACCAGCGAGTGCGCAGGAGCAGCAGGAGCGCCAGCGCGGCCAGGGCGACATCCAGCGGGCCGCGGATGGCTCCCGTCCAGACCGGATCGTAGAGCGCTGCCAGCAGCAGGCCGACCACCCCCGCGTTCAGTCCGGTCAGGGCGCGTTGCCAACCGGGGTGCTGGCGCAGGCTCTGCCAGAAGGGCAGGGCGGCGAGCAGGATGAGCGCGCCGGGCAGAAAGATCAGCAGGGTCCAGAGCAGGCCATTGAGCCAGGCGGGCAGGGCGGCGGGCACCAGGGCACCCAGGTAGGCGGCAAAGGTGAACAGCGGTCCGGGCACCGCCTGGGCCAGGCCGTAGCCGGCCATGACCTGGCCATCGCTGACCAGGCCGCTGGGCACCACCACCGCCTGCAGCAGCGGCAGCACCACATGGCCGCCACCGAAGACCAGGGCGCCGGCGCGATAGACACCCCCGGCCAGATGGCTCCAGACGGGCAATAGCAGCAGCGGCAGCAGGAACAGCAGCAGGGCGACAATCCCCTGGCGCCGGGAAAGTCCGGTTCGCAGGACCAGGGTCGGCGGCGTGGCGGTCGGCGCCAGTGCCAGGCGACCGACCAGGGCGGCCAGACCCAGCCCCAGCAGTTGCCCCGCCGAACCGGGCAGCCAGAGCGCCAGGCCGGCGGCGACCAGCGCCAGGAGGCGACGCGGCGTATCCGGGCACAGGCTGCGGCCCATACTCCAGACCGCCTGGGCCACCACCGCCACGGCGAAGACCTTGAGGCCATGCACCGCGCCCGAGTCGGCCAATCCCGGAACGTGGGCAAGGCCCAGGGCGAACAGGATCAGCAGCAGCGCGGAGGGCAGGGTGAAGCCGAGCCAGGCCGCCAGCAGGCCCCAGCCGCCGGCACGCCCCAGGCCCAGGGCCATGCCGACCTGGCTGCTGGTCGGACCGGGCAGCAGCTGGCAGAGCGCGACCAGCTCGGCATAGGCGGCTTCATCCAGCCATTGGCGGCGGGTGACGAAGGCCTGGCGGAAATAGCCCAGGTGGGCGATGGGCCCGCCAAAGCTGGTGCAGCCCAGGCGCAGAAAGATCAGCAAGACCTGCCAGGCGCTGTCGGGAGGGGATTCGCGGTGGGTTGCAGGGGCTTGCACGGGCGCTTCACTCATCGGACGGGCCAGGCCGCGAGCGTAGCGCGTCCTGGCCCTGCTGGCGCAATCGCCGGAGCGCTTCCAGCACCTGCTGCAGCGGGCGGCTCAGGGGTTTGTCGCGGCGCAGCACCAGGGCCAGGGTACGCGTCAGGGGCGGTGCCAGCGGCTGGACCCTCAGGCCGTGGCGATGGTGCTCGGTGGCCACGGCGATGCCGGGCACCAGGCTGTAGCCGAGTCCGGCGGCCACCAGTTCCTTGAGCGCCTCGATGCTGCCCAGCTCCATCACCGGCCGGCTGGCCTGGCCGGCGCGGCGGAACCAGTCGTCGATCAGCAACCGGGTGCTGCTGCCAGTCTCGAAGGCCAGCAGCGGCGCCTCGGCCAGTTCCGCCGGGGCCAGCGCTCCTGTTGGTAACGGACTGGCAGGCGGGAGCAGGGCGACGAAGGCATCCTCCAGCAGCGGCTCCACCTGCAGGTTGCGGCCACTGGCGGGCAGGGTGACCAGGCCCAGGTCGAGGCGGTTGTCTTCCACCGCCCGCAAGACGTCCAGGGTGTTGCCGGTGCTGACCCGCACGTCCAGCTGGGGAAAGCGCTGGCGCAACTGGCCCAGCAGCGGCGGCAGGAGATGGATGCAGGCGGTGGCGCCGGTGCCGATGGCGATCCGTCCGGTGACCGTCTCGCCATGGCTGGCCAGGGCCTGCAGGGCCTGGTCCACCGCCGTCTGGATCTGTTCGGCGTGGTCCAGCAGCAGACTGCCCGCGGCGGTGGGCTTGAGTCCACGCCCCAGGCGCTCCAGCAGCTTGAGACCCAGGCGCCGCTCCAGCTGGCGGATCTGCAGGCTGACCGCCGGTTGGCTCAGCCCCAGGCGATCGGCCGCGGCGGAAAAGCTGCCGGTGGCGACCACCTGGACGAAGGTCTGCAACTGGGTGAGGTTGAGATCGGCCATGCCAAGGTTTCGCTTATACCGGTGATAACCGAGCATAGCTTTATCTTTGGCTGGCCGTCCCGGCATGATCGCTTCATCGACCTCGCGAATGGACCTCTCCCGTGAACACCGCTCTGCAGTTGCGCGATGCCACCCCCGCCGATCTGCCGGCCATCCAGGCCATCTACGCTGAACACGTGCTGCGCAGCTGCGCCAGTTTCGAGCTGGAGCCGCCGGACGTGGCCGAGCTGGAGCGCCGGCTGGCAGCGGTGCGCCAGGCCGGCCTGCCTTACCGGGTGGCCGAACGGGACGGCGCGGTGGTGGGCTATGCCTATGCGGTGCTCTATCGCCCGCGACCGGCCTATCGCCATACCGCGGAAGACTCGGTGTATGTGCGCGACGGCCTGGGTGGCCAGGGTATCGGCCGGCGGCTGCTGGAAGAGATCGTCGCGGCCTGCACGGCGGCGGGCTTTCGCCAACTGGTGGCGGTGATCGGCGACAGCGCCAACCAGGGTTCCATCGCCCTGCACCAGCGCCTGGGGTTTCGCACCGTCGGTACCTTCGAGGCGGTGGGTTTCAAGCATGGGCGCTGGGTGGACACGGTCCTGATGCAGCGCAGCCTGGGTGAGGGCGAGCGGACCCCGGGTACGCGCTGATGACGCCGATGCCGAGCGATCGCGCCATCTGGCAGCTGGGGCTGATGCAGCTGCTGGCCTGGGGACTGGCCTTCTATCTGCCGGGCGTCTACGGCCCGGCGATGGCCGCGGGACTGGGCTGGGACGCGCGCTGGGTCTATGGCGGCTTTTCCCTGGCGATGCTGACCATGGGGCTGGTCTCGCCCTTCAGCGGCGCGGTGATCGAACGCCTGGGCGGCTGTCGCACCCTGCAACTCGGCCTGGTGCTTGATGCCCTGGGTTGCCTGGGCCTGGCGGCGGCCCAGTCGGCGCCGCTGTTCTACCTGGCCTGGGTGACCCTGGGCGTGGGCATGCGCCTGTCGCTGTACGACGCCGCCTTCGCCACCCTGGCGCGTCTGGCCGGTGAACGCTCGCGGGCGGTGATGGTACGCATCACCCTGCTCGGCGGCCTGGCGTCGGCGGTGTTCTGGCCGCTGGGGCACTGGCTGCTGGAGGTGCTGGGCTGGCGCCTGGGGCTGGTGGTCTATGCCGGCATCGCCCTGGCTGGCGTGCTGCTGCTCTTGCCGTTGCCCAATGTGCGTGGGCGTCTGCCCATTGCCGAATTGCCGCCCGTGGCGGCGGGCGGTTCGCCGCGCCTGGCCGGCGTGCTGTTCGCCACCGGGATGGCGTTGATCGGCTTTCTGTCGGCGGGACTGTCGGCCCATCTGCCGGCGCTGCTGGCCGAACGCGGGGTGCCGGTGGGGGTGGCGGCGCTATGGGGGATCGGCCAGGTCTGCGCGCGGCTGGCGGAGCTGGCTTCCGGCCAGCGGCTCTCGGCGCGTCAGCTCAATCTGGTGCTGGGCCTCGGCCTGCCGCTGAGTTTTGCCCTGGCGCTGGCGAGCGAAGGCCATCTCGGCCTCACCGCCGGCTTCGTCTTTCTCTATGGCGCCCTCAACGGCCTGGTGGCGGTGCTGCGCGCCAGCCTGCCGCTGGAGTTGTTCGACCGGGCGCTCTATGCGCGCCTGACCGGCAAGTTGCTGGCGCCGAGCTTCCTGCTCTCGGCGGCCGCGCCCTGGTGCTATGCCCTGGCACGGGAGAGTTGGGGCGACCGAGGCCTGCTTGGCCTGTGCCTGCTGGTCAGCCTGGGGGTGACCCTGGCGGCGCTGGGGCTGCTCGGGTGGCGGCGTTCGGCGCCGGCCTGAGGCGGGCGCCGGTCCGCCGGCTAGTTCAGGCGGCGGGCGAACTGACCCACCGCCCCGACCACGCGCTGGGCGCCGTCCTGGATCTCGGTGATGCGGGTACCCGCGGCGTTGGCCAGTTGCAGGCCCTGTTCCGCCTGGTGCTTGCTCGCCGCCATGTTGGCCACGGCGGTCTGCGCCAGTTGCTGGTTCTGCTGCACCACGCCGACGATCTCCTCGGTGGCCTTGCTGGTGCGGCCGGCCAGTTGGCGGACCTCGTCGGCCACCACGGCGAAACCGCGGCCCTGTTCACCGGCGCGGGCGGCTTCGATGGCGGCGTTGAGCGCCAGCAGGTTGGTCTGCTCGGCGATCCCGCTGATGGTCTTGACGATGGTGCTGATCACCAGCGACTGCTCGCCCAGGGCCTCGATGCCGTTGGAAGCGACCTGCAATTCCTCGGCGATCTTGCGCATCACCGCGACGGTGTCCTGCACCACCTCGGCACCCTGACGAGCGCTTTCGTCGGTCTGCTGGGAGATGTCGAAGGCGACCTTGGCCGCCTCGGCCACCGCCTGTTCCTGTTCCACCTGGGCGGTGATGACGGTGGCGAATTTCACCACCTTGTACAGCTCGCCACGGGTGTTGAGCACCGGGTTGTAGGAGGCTTCCAGCCAGACGGTGCGACCGTGGCTGTCGATGCGCTTGAAGCGGCTGGCGATGAATTCGCCGCGATTCAGCCGTGCCCAGAACGCCTGGTAGTCGGCGGAGTGACTCTCTTCGCTGGTGCAGAACATGCGGTGGTGCTTGCCCTGGATCTGCTTGAGCGAATAGCCCATGCCCTGCAGGAAGCGGTCGTTGGCGGTGAGCACCTCGCCGGCCAGGTTGAATTCGATGACCGCGGTGGAGCGCAGCAGGGCGTTGATCAGGCCAGAGTGCTCGGTGGAGGTCTCCACCTGTTCGGTACGGTCGTTGCCGTAGCAGATGGTCTTGTGGATGCGGCCATCGGCGTCACGCAGCGGCTGCCAGGTGGCATAGAGCCAGGCTTCCTGGCCGTTGGCCCGCAGCAGGCGGTACATGCCGCTGGTCTGCTGGCCCTGGCTGAGCGCGCTCTTGAGGTCGCGATAGCAGGGCAATTGTTTGACGTATTCGGGAATGAAGGCGTCCAGCGGACGCCCCACCACGTTCTCGGCGCGATAGCCCATCTCGCGGCAGAAGCGCTCGTTGACCCTCTCGATGTTGCCACGCTCATCCACGGTAAGACTGAGCGCCTGGCTTTCGAAGCCCGCGTGCAACTGACGCAATTCGGCGACTTCGGCACGCAGTTGGGCGAGTTCGGTCTTGAGGGGGCGATTGAACATGGCAGGGCACCGAGAGGAGTGAAAGTATGACTTCCACTACTTCGACGGTGCCGGGATTTTCTTAAGGGAAGCTGAGCGACTTTCGACTAAAGCCGCAGGCGTCAGGCCTGACGGCTGGCGATGAAGCGCCGGAAGACAGCCAGGGTGGCCTCGCTGACATGGTGCTCCATGCCTTCGGCATCGCGCCGTGCGGTATCGGCGTCCACGCCCAGGGTCAGCAGGAAGGTCTCCACCACGTGGTGGCGGGCGCGACTGGCTTCGGCCAAGGCTTCGCCTTCGGGGGTGAGGAAGACGCCGCGATAGGGACGCTGCACGATCAGGCCGGCGGCGGCCAGGCGCTTGAGCATCTTGGCCACGGTCGGCTGGGCGACGCCGATGCGCGCGGCGATATCCACCTGACGGGCTTCACCGCCGTCCCGGATGAGGTCGGAAATGAGCTCGACATAGTCTTCGATCAGCTCCTGACGATGGGCTTCGCGGACCTGTTGAAAACCTTCCATATGAATGGATGGATCGACCAACCGATTCAGCAGTTCGTCGTCCTTTGTCATGTTGCCCACCTGAATGACCTTCTCCGCAAAGACCTGAGGCGCGTCGAGAGGACGCGTGCGGGCGCCATTTTGACCGAGTTGCGAGCGAATACCAAAGATTCCTTCGCCAATGGGCGTTATCGACGGATGAGATAGAGATTTTTTATTGCTGGATGTGTGAATTTTAGCCTAGGCTAAATTCTCCAAAGGGTAGTCCTACCTTGCCGCACGAGTCCGCCATGAAAGAGTCCGCCAGCTACGTCGAGCCTGCCTGGCAGGAGCCTGCGCCGTCCGCCCGGCCCAGCCTGGGGCGGATGAATGCCAGCGTGCCGGTGCCCGAAGGCGGCAGCTGGCTGCGCCGGCTGCTGGCCTTCATCGGCCCCGGCTACATGGTCTCGGTGGGCTACATGGACCCGGGCAACTGGGCCACGGACCTGGCCGGTGGCTCGCAATTCGGCTACCTGCTGCTGTCGGTGATCCTGCTCTCCAATCTCATGGCCATCCTGCTGCAGGCCCTGGCCGCGCGCCTGGGCATCGCCACCGGGCTGGACCTGGCCCAGGCCTGCCGCGCGCGCTATTCGCGGCCGGTGAGCCTGCTGCTGTGGCTCGCCTGCGAGATCGCCATCATCGCCTGCGACCTGGCCGAGGTGATCGGCACCGCCATCGCGCTGAATCTGCTGTTCGGCATCCCGCTGATGTGGGGCGCCATCCTCACGGCGCTGGACGTCTTTCTCATCCTGCTGCTGATGAATCGCGGCTTTCGCTGGCTGGAAGCCTTCGTCATTGCCCTGCTGACGCTGATCTTCGTCTGCTTCGGCGTGCAGATGGTGCTGGCCCAGCCGTCGCTGGCGGCGATTGTCGACGGCTTTCTGCCCAAGGCGGAAATCGTCACCAATCCGGCCGCGCTGTACCTGGCCATTGGCATCATCGGTGCCACCGTGATGCCCCATAACCTCTATCTGCATTCCTCCATCGTGCAGACCCGCGCCTATCCGCGCACCGAGGCGGGACGGCGCATGGGCCTGCGCTGGGCGGTGGCCGACAGCACCCTGGCGCTGATGCTGGCGCTGTTCGTCAACGCCGCCATCCTGATCACCGCCGCGGCGGTGTTCCACAGCGCCGGGCGCACCGACGTGGCCGAGATCCAGGACGCCTACCACCTGCTGTCGCCGATGCTGGGCGTCGGCATCGCCTCGCTGCTGTTCGCGGTGGCGCTGCTGGCGTCGGGCATCAACTCCACCGTCACCGCGACCCTGGCCGGCCAGATCGTCATGGAAGGCTTCCTGTCGCTGCGCATTCCCGACTGGGCGCGGCGGCTGATCACCCGGGGCATCGCCGTGATCCCGGTGGTGGTGGTGACCGGCCTCTATGGCGAGAGCGGTACGGCCAAGCTGCTGGTGCTGAGCCAGGTGGTGCTGTCCATGCAATTGCCCTTCGCGGTGATCCCGCTGGTGCGCTTCGTCTCGGACCGCCAGCTGATGGGCAGCTTCGTCATCGGTCGGGTCACGCAGGTGCTGGCCTGGGCGATCGCCGGGCTGATCGTGGTGCTCAATGTGAAGCTGCTGGCCGATATCCTGCTTGGATAGCGGACAACTGAGGTCCTACGACCTCTGAAGGCTCTGGAATGCAGGTCTGGGAACTTCCGAAAGCGGGACGGTATCAATCCGTTACCACAATAAGTTCTTCCCATCACCACCCGGAGCACCTGCCATGTCCTATGACGCCCGTCACACCCCAGCCTATGCAGCCACCACGGCCACTGCCACCGCGCCCCTGCTGAAGCGCATTTCCTGGAGTTCGATCATCGCCGGCGTGGTCATCGCCCTGACCGTTTCGCTGCTGCTGAGCCTGCTCGGCACCGCCATCGGCTCGGCTTCCATCGATCCGCAACAGGAAGCCAATCCGCTGTCCGGCCTGGGCAAGGGCACCGGTATCTGGGTCGGCGTCAGCGCCGTGGTCTCGGTCTTCGTCGGCGCCTGGATCGCCGGTCGCCTGGCGCAGCGCGAAGGCGCCCTGCACGGCATCCTGGTCTGGGCCAGCGTGACCCTGGTCAGCGTCTATCTGGTGTCCAGCGCCGTCAGCGGCGTGGTGCGCACCGGTCTGAACGTGGCGGGCAGTGGCCTGTCGATGGTCGGCAGCGGCCTGTCCCAGGCGGCCCCGGCCCTGACCAACCAGGTTCAGGACCAACTGCGTCAGCAGGGCATCCAGCTCGACCTGGGTGATCTGCAGAACGAACTGGAGACCGCGCTGCGCCAGACCGGCAAGACCGAGCTGCAGCCGGAGAATCTGCAGCAGCAGGCTCAGGGCGCCGAACAGGATGCCAAGAACACTGCCCAGAACAGCGCCAACAATCCGCAGCAGGCCGATGACCAACTGGGTGCCCTGCTGGATCGTCTGAAGCAGCGTGGCGACCAGGCCTGGAACGCCGCTGACCGTCAGGCACTGGTGAACCTGATCAAGGCCCGCACCGGCAAGAGCGACGCCGAGGCCAACGCCATCGTCGACAAGGCCCAGCAGACCTACCAGCAGGCCTATGCCAAGTACCAGGAGCTCAAGGCCCAGGCCGAGCAGAAGGCCCGCGAAGCGGCCGACGTGGCTGCCCGCAAGGTCTCCCAGGCCAGCTGGGTCCTGCTGATCAGCCTGGTGATCGGTGGCATCGTCGGTGCCATCGGTGGTGCCCTGGGTCGTCGTACCCAGCCGGCCAACAAGGTGGTCGCCGCCTAAGCGCAACCTCTGGCGGATCCCGCGGGATCCGCTGCCAAGGCACGCCGCCCCCCCGGGGGCCCGGCCCGGGCCCGGGGGGTTTGGGGGCCGGGGTTTTAAAT
>NZ_JASCON010000089.1:0-21510 GCF_029959585.1 Pseudomonas sp. PS02302 | reverse complement strand
AATACCCCACTGTATTGAGGGCATTCACTACGCCGGCGCGGGGCGGCCCGCCCGGGGGGGGCGGGCCGTGACAGGTCCTAGCCGGCGTTGGCCGGTGCGCCCTGGGCTGCGGCCTTGGCGCGCATGGCCTTGCGACCCATGACCAGCACCAGCAGACCGCTGATGGCGCACAGGGTGGCCAGCGGCAGTACCGCCAGGGCATGGCTATGGGTGGCACCGTGGATGGCGCCATAGACGTTGACCATCACCCCGCCGCCGATCAGGTTGGCCAGGGCGCCGATGGCGGCCAGACCCGCCGCGGCGGTAGAGGACGACAGCCAGCCCGAGGCCAGCGCCCAGAACGGTCCCTTCATCGAATAGGCACCGATCAGCACCAGGCTCAGCAGGATCACCGTGGCGGCCAGCGACGAGGTGAACATGCCCGCCAACAGACCCACGGCGATCAGCAGCATGGTGAGCGAGGTGTGCCAGCGACGTTCGCCGGTGCGATCCGAGCTACGACCCCAGAGGACCATCGCCACGGAGGCCAGGCCATAGGGAATGGCATTGGTGAGACCGACCTCCAGATTGGACAGGCCAAAGGACTTGAGCAATTGCGGCGCCCAGACGCTCATGGTGCTGCCGGCCGCCGAAGCGCCCGAATAGATCAGCGCCATCACCCAGATATCCTTGTGCTTGAGCAGTTGCCACAGGGAGATATGACCGATGCTGGTCTTGCGTCCGCGCTCTTCGGCCAGCTTGAGCGTCAGCCAGCTGCGCTGCTCGTCGCTCAGCCATTTGGCCTGCTCCGGGCGGTCGGTCAGCACGAACAGGCAGGCAATGCCCAGCAGCACGGCGGGGATGCCTTCCAGGACGAACAGCCAGTGCCAGCCACGGATACCCAGCCAGCCGTCCATGCTCAGCAGCAGGCCGGAGAGCGGCGACCCGAGAAAATTCGCCCCCGGTATCGCCACCATGAAGAGGGCGACCATGCGCGCCCGGTAGTTGGACGGCAGCCAGTAGGTGAGATACAGCAGCACCCCGGGAAAGAAGCCGGCCTCCGCAGCGCCCAGCAGGAAGCGCATCACGTACAGCGAGTTGGCGCCCTGGACGAAGGCGGTACCGGCCGAGATTAGCCCCCAGGTGATCATGATCCGGGCGATCCAGATCCGCGCACCGAAGCGTTGCAGTGCCAGGTTGCTCGGCACCTCCACCAGGAAATAGGAAAAGAAGAACAGGCTGCTGGCGAAGCCGAAGATCGCGGGCGTCAGGCCCAGATCCTTGTTCATCTGCAGCGAGGCCATGCCGATGTTGCCGCGGTCGATGATGGCGATGAGGTAGCAGACCATCAGGAACGGCAGGATGCGCCAGGCGACGCGGCGCATGGTCGCGCGTTCCAGTTCGCTGACCGGGGACGTGGGGGTAGTCATGAGAACTCTCCGTCTTATTGTTGTGGAGATCGCGTGGCAGGCGGCCCCGTGGGGCCGCCTCGTCGCCGCCGCGCTTAGGCGGCCGTCAGGTGGCGATTGACCACCGCGCGCGACTCCACCGTCTTGCCGTGCCAGCAATCGAGCACCTGCTGCACCGCTACCAGGCCGACCCGGTCCCGGGCCTCGGTGGTGTTGGCGCCGACGTGCGGCGTGGCCACCAGGTTGGCGAGCCCCCAGAGGTTGCTGTCCGCTGGCGGCGGTTCGGGATGGAAGGTGTCCAGACCGGCGCCGCCGAGCTGGCCGTCGCGCAGCGCCGTGACCAGGGCCTGGGTGTCGATCAGCTCGCCACGGGCGGTGTTGATCAGCAGGCTGCCGGGGCGCATGCGGGCGAACTGGGCGGCACCGAACAGGTGGCGATTGGCCTCGGTCAGGGGGCAATGCAGGCTGATGACATCGCACTCGGCCAGCAAGGCATCGAAGCTCTCCTCGCGCTGGACATGATCGCGCATGGGTAGGTGCTTGAGATAGGGATCATAGACCCGCACCTGCATCCGCAGCGGCGCCACCAGATCCATCAGCACACTGCCGATGGCGCCCAGCCCGACCAGACCCAGGGTCTTGCCGGACAGCTCGGTGCCGTTGGCCAGAGACTTGTCCCAGTGTCCGGCGCGCATCCGCGCATCCAGCCAGGCGGTCTGCCGCGCCACGCTGAACATCAGGGCAAAGGCGTGTTCGGCCACCGACTGGGCATTGGCGCCCAGGGCGATGGTGACCGGGATCCCGCGGTCGGCCGCGGCCTGGAGGTCGATGGTGTCATAGCCCACCCCGTGCTTGGCGATGATCGCCAGCTTGGCCGACGCCTCGATCATGGGCCGGGTCAGCTTGCCCTGGCGGACGATGATGGCGTCCGGCTGTTCCTGGCGGATCAGGGCGAGCAGGTCGTCATGGGGCATGTAGGGCTCGGTCGGGATGACCTGGACGTCATGGGCGGCGGCCAGGGCCATGGCTTCGGGAGCCAGTGCCGGACCGGTGAGCAGGATCTTGCGGGTCATCGGAGTACCCCTTGTTGTTATGGACGGGCACAGCGCCTAAGGCGAGCGATCTGTCGCAGAACCTACCATAATGAAACGTCATTGCAAATTTTATCTTAGAGTCGACTATGAGGACCGATAAAAGGGCTTGAAACCTTAAAAACGAAATGCAATTCTGAAATCAGCCAGCTAACACATGGCGGCATCCGACAATTCCCACAAGAGAAATGCCCATGACCATCGGCTTCAGAGTGCTCACTGCCCAACGCAAGGTCGCGGCCGACTGGGTCGCGCCCTACCGCGACATCCCGGTCGCCAACGTCAGCGACTCCATGCACCGCATGACCGCCGGCGGCTCGCGCCTGCGCCCCATGCATCGCCAGGGCGTGCTGGCCGGCCCGGCGCTGACCGTCAAGGCGCGTCCGGGCGACAACCTCATGCTGCACTACGCCCTGGACATCGCCGAACCGGGTGACGTCATCGTGGTGGATGCCGGTGGCGACCTGAGCAATGCCCTGATCGGCGAGATGATGGTGGCCTACGCGATCAAGCGCGGCGTGGCCGGGATCGTCATCAATGGCGCCATCCGCGATGCCGCCAACATCGGCGCCGGCGACTTCCCGCTGTTCGCTGCCGGCATCTCCCATCGCGGTCCGTACAAGGATGGCCCCGGCGAGATCAACGTGCCCATCGCCATCGACGGCATGGTCATCGAGCCGGGTGACCTGGTGATCGGCGACGACGACGGCCTGCTCTGCGTGCCCTACGATCATGTCGCCGAGGTCTATGACCGCGCTGCCGCCAAGCACGCCGCCGAAGAAAAGCAGATGCAACAGATCGCCGAAGGCACCAACGACCGCAGCTGGGTCCTGGAATCGCTCAGGAAGAAGGGCTGCGCCCTGCCCTAGCGACCTCTTGCCAACATGAAAAAAGGCAGCCCTTGGCTGCCTTTTTTCATGTTGGCCCCTCTCGAAACCGCTCTGCTGATGGCTCCCGCACTCCCGACCACGGCAGACGGCGGCATCCCGACGCCTTCCCCACCGCCCTCGCGCCTGGCGCAGGTGCTGCCAGCGCGGCCTGCCAAGGAAAGAGGCGGCCTGGGCCACCTCTTTCCCTCCCGAACCTCTGCGCCTCAGGTACGCCCCACCCCTTCCAGGCCCGTCGTGCCCAGCGGCTTCACCGGCTCCCGCCGACTCGGATCACCCAGCCAGAGCATCAGCACGACGCCCAGCGCCAGCACCGCGGCCACCACATAGAAGGGCCCGGAGAAACTCTGGGTGGCATCCTTGACCAGGCCGATGGCGAAGGGTCCGACGAAGCCGCCCAGGTTGCCGATGGAGACGATCAGCGCCAGTCCCCCCGCCGCGGCCCGACCGGTCAGGAAGGTGGAGGGAATGGCCCAGAAGGTCGCCTGGAAGGACAGGATGCTCGCCACCGCCACACTCAGGCAGGTCATGCGCAGCAGCGGATCGGCCGAGAGCGCCGCGCCCACCAGGCCCAGCGCGGCAAGCGCCAGGGCACCGGCCACATAGGGTAGCCGCTGGGCACCCTGGTTGGCCTGGCGCGCCCAGAGCGTCATGGCGACGGCGCCGAGGATATAGGGGATGGTGGCCACCAGGCCGACGGTGGTGTTCTGCATGCCCAGGCTCTTGATGATCTGCGGCATCCAGATGCCGATCCCCACGGAGCCGACGATGCCGCAGAAGTTGATGGCGGCCAGCATGAACACCTTGGCGTTGGTGAAGGCGTGGCGCAGCGTGGAACCATGGGTGGCACCGATCTCGCGCTGCTCGCGGGCCAGGCGTTCGGTCAGCCAGGTGCGCTCGCGGATCGACAGCCAGCGCGCCTTGGCCGGCGTATCCACCAGCACGAACAGACAGAGGATGCCCAGCAGCACCGCCGGCAGGGCTTCCGCCACCAGCAGGAATTGCCAGTTTCTCAGCCCCATGAAGTCATGCACGTCCAGCAGCATCCCCGACAGCGGCGAGCCAATGATGTTGGCGGTGGGGATGCCCAGCAGAAAGGCCGCGGTGGCCTTGGCGCGCCATTTGCCGGGAAACCAGTAGGTGAAGTAGAGGTAGACCCCCGGGGTGAAGCCGGCCTCGGCCACGCCCAGCAGGAAGCGCAGGATGCTGAAGCTGACCGGCCCGGTGGCGAAGGCCGTGGCCATGGAGATCAGGCCCCAGCTGATCATGATCCGGGCGATCCAGACCCGTGCGCCGAAGCGCTGCAACAGCAGGTTGCTCGGCACCTCGAAGAGGAAGTAGCCGAAGAAGAACAGGCCCGCCGCCCAGCCGAACATCGTCGCCGTGAGCCCCAAGTCCTGGTTCATGCTGATGGCGGCGAAGCCGACATTGGTGCGGTCCAGGTAGCTGACCACATAGCAGGCGAAGATGAACGGCAGGATGCGCCACAGGGCGCGCCGCAGGAGCTGCTCGCCCTCGGCATCGGTCAGGGGCGGCTGCTCGCCCGGATGGGTCTGGCTCATGGGTAACCTCTCTTGTAGTTGTTGTGGGGTAAAGCGCGAGATGCCGCAGCGCCGGTCAGAGATGGGAAAACAGCGGCAGGCCGCGTACCGGGGTCTCCGCGCGCAGGATGCTGCCGGTCTCGGATTCGGTGATGAACAGGCTGCGCCCTTCGGGGCCGCCGAAGGCCAGGTTGGTGTTGCTGATGCCGGCGCAGGATTTGAGTCGGGCCAGCGGCTCGGCCACCGGTGAGAGCTGCCAGACCGAGCCGAAGCCGGTGTGGGCGATGTAGAGGTTGCTCTCCTCGTCCAGCGCCAGGCCATCGGGGCCGCCCAGGCCGCCATGCAGCTGGGCGAAGACGCCGACCTTGCCGATCAGCGGACCGTTGCCCAGGGGAATCCGCCAGACCTGCTGGGCGCGGGTCACCGCCACCAGCAGGTGGTTGAGCCGGGGATCGAAGACGATGCCGTTGGGGCTGGGCACCGTCGCCAGCAGACAGCTGAGCTGGCCATCGGCGCCCAGACGATAGACCCGGCCGCTGGCGTCCTGCAGACCGGTCTGCCCCTGGTCGGTGAAATAGAGATCACCGGCCGGCGAGAACACCAGGTCGTTGACGCCCTTGAAGCCTTCCGAGCCGGCGCTGCCCAGCACCGTCTCCACCTCGCCGCGCAGCGGATCGAGCTGCAGGATGCCGCGCCTGTAGTCGGCGATGAAGATGCGCCCGTCGCGGTGAATCTTCAGGCCGTTGGGCCAGCCGTCGTATTCGCAGACCAGCTCCCACTCGCCCCTGGGATCGATGCGGAAGACGCGCCCGTTGGGGATGTCGGTGACATAGAGATTGCCCTGGCGATCGAAGGAGGGCCCTTCCAGAAAGGAATCGATGGCGCGGCCCTGGCGATTGGCATCGGCCCAGGCGGTCCGCCGTGGCTGGCGATAGCGTTCGGGCAGGCGGGTGAAGACAGCGGTTTCCAGCGTCGGAGGCGCAGTGAAAAAGCTCATGAGCAGGCACCTGAGTGAGACGAAGCCATCCAGCACAGAGGCGTCGCGATTTTATTTTTACGAAATGGCATTCCAAAAATAAAACACTCAAGGCCAATTGCAAGGAAAAAATCCGCAGTTCGACTCCCTTGTTGACAAAAGCCATCGTTGCCAATACTGATAAAGGGAAATGGCATTTCAAAAATAACAAGGAGAACGCCATGCTGCAGCCGTCCGGCCGCTTGCCTCGATCCGCCCTGCGCCAGCTCACCCAAGTCTTGGGCCTGGCCGCCAGCCTTACCCTCGGCAGCATCCTGCCGGTCCAGGCCCAGACCGAACAGACCCAGGTCACCCTGGCCATTCAGTATGGTTATGCCTATCTACCGGTGACCCTGGCCGACAAGCTGGGCTTCTTCCGCGAGCAGGCCAAGGCGGCCGGCCAGCCCGACACCCAGTTCGAGATCAAGCGCATCAGCGGCTCCCCCGCCATCAATGACGCCCTGATCAGCGGCAACATCGACATCGGCGGGTATGGCCTGCCCGGTACCCTGGTGGCCTGGCAGAAGACCCAGAAGTCCCTCGATATCCGCGCGCTCTGCGCCCTGGTCGCCGGCGACAACGCCCTGTTCGTCAACGACCCGGCGATCAAATCGCTCAAGGACTTCAAGCCCGACCAGAAGATCGCCGTCAGCTCTCCCACCGGCCAGCAGGCCTTGCTGCTGCAGATGGCCGCCGAGCGCACCTTCGGCCCGGGCCAGGCGCACCGGCTGGACAACCTGATGGTGGCCCTGCCCCATCCCGACGCCACCGCCAGCCTGCTCAACAAGGCCGGCATCACTGGCTATATCGGCCCGAACCCCTACAGTTACCTGCTGGCCAAGGACGCCAAGGTCACCAAGCTGTTCGACTTTGCCAAGGAACTCGATCTGCGCATGACCAGCGGGGTGCTGACCACCACTGGCAAGTTCGTCAAGCGCAGCCCAAAACTCAGCGCCGCCGTAGTCGCCGCCATCGGCCAGGCCCAGGACTTCATCAAGGCCGAGCCGCGCAAGGCCGCCGAACTCTTCCTGCAGTCCGAGCCCTCCAGCCTGAGCCTCGACCAGGTGGAGGACATGCTGCGCGGCGTCAGCAGCGAGTGGTCGGTGCAGCCCATCGGCGTCATGGCGCTGGCCAACTTCATGGTCAGCAGTGGCGCCCTGAAGGAAGCGCCGCAGCGCTGGCAGCAGCTGTTCTTCGAACCCGTGGCCAGCGGCGAGGGCAATTGAGATGAATACCGCCCCTAACCGCTCGCCAGCCGCCACGCCCGCCAGCGCCGCCTGCTTGTTGCAGGTGGATGAGGTCACCCTGCAATACAAGACCCGCGAACAGCTGATCACCGCCACCCACCAGGTGTCCTTCGCGGTCCGCGAATACGATCGCTTCATCCTGCTCGGCCCTTCGGGCTGCGGCAAATCCAGCCTGCTCAAGAGCGTCGCCGGCTTTCTCGAACCGGCGGCGGGCCACATCCGCCTCAACGGCCAGGACGTGCGCGAACCCGGTCCGGACCGCATGATGGTGTTCCAGGAATTCGATCAGTTGATGCCCTGGAAGACCGTACTGGGCAATATCCTCTTCCCGCTCCAGGAAACCCGGCGCTTTCCCGCGGCCGAATTGCGCGATCGGGCCCGAGTCGCCGCGGTCAAGGTGGGCCTGGAGAAGTTCGTCGACGCCTATCCGCACCAGCTTTCCGGCGGCATGAAGCAACGCGTGGCCATCGCCCGCGCCCTGGCCATGGAGCCGGCCATCCTGCTGATGGACGAACCCTTCGCCGCCCTCGACGCCCTCACCCGGCGGCGCATGCAGGAGGAGTTGCTCGGCCTCTGGGAACAGTCGCCCTTCACCCTGATGTTCGTCACCCACTCCATCGAGGAAGCCATCCTGCTAGGCTCGCGCATCCTGGTGCTCAGCCCGCATCCGGGGCAGGTCCGTGCCGAACTCGACGCCAGCCAGTACGGCTTCCGCCAGCAGGGCGCCGCCGGCTTCACCGCCTTCCACAACCGCATCAGCCAGATGCTGTTCGGCCCCAACGCCAGCGAGACCGCCCATGACTAAGCCTGCCGTCGTCCTGCAGCCGCGCCCGGATATCGAATACACCCCCGTCGCTCCCGGCCAGGTCGGCGACATCGCCCGGCGTCTGGGCCTGGCCGAGCGCCTGTTCGCCCAGGCCGGCGTGCGCCGCACCCTGGTGCTGATCGCCCTGGCCATCATCTGGGAGGTTTATGCCCGCTATCTGGACAACCCCCTGATGTTCCCGACCTTCAGCGAAACCGTCCTGGCGCTGTGGACCGACCTGGTCAATGGCGCCCTGCCGCTCGCCGTGCTCAGCTCACTCAAGGTGTTGATAGTGAGCTATGGCCTGGCCATCGCCCTGGCCATGCTGTTGACCACCCTGGCGGTGTCCACCCGGGTCGGCACCGACATCCTCGCCACCCTCACCGCCATGTTCAATCCGCTGCCGGCCATCGCCATCCTGCCGCTGGCCATGCTCTGGTTCGGCCTCGGCGTCCAGAGCCTGATGCTGGTCATCGTCCACTCGGTGCTCTGGGCGGTGGCGCTCAACACCTACTCGGGCTTTCTCTCGGTCAGCCAGACGCAACGCATGGCCGGGCGCAACTATGGGCTGCGCGGTATTCGCCTGGTGGCCAAGGTGCTGATCCCGGCCGCGGTGCCTTCGATTCTCGCGGGCCTGAAGATTGGTTGGGCCTTCGCCTGGCGGACCTTGATCGCCGCCGAGCTGGTCTTCGGCGTCTCCGGCAACTCCGGCGGCCTGGGCTGGTATGTCTTCCAGCATCGCAATGCCCTGGAGACCTCCAACGTGTTCGCCGGTCTGTTGATGGTGATCATCATCGGTCTGGTAGTGGAAGGCCTGGTGTTCCGCAGTATCGAGGTACTCACGGTGCGCCGCTGGGGGATGCAGAATTGAGCCGTGGCGCCAGCGCCACTCTTGGACGCATCGGAAGTGTCGGTCATGGCTGAGGCGCCCAACTCCCCGCATGCGCCGATCCGCGACGCCTGGCTGGCCCAGGTGCAAGAACCCATCCTGGACCCCAACCTGGCAATCGTCGACGCCCACCATCACCTCTGGGACCGGCCTGGTCAGCGCTATCTGTTGCCAGACTATCTGGCCGACGTGGGCAGCGGTCATCGCATCGTCGCTTCCGTCTACGTCCAGTGTCGCTCGATGTACAGCGTCGAACGCCAAGCGCCCTTCGATGCGGTTGGCGAGGTGGAGTTCGCGACCGGCATGGCGGCACTGGCAGCCAGCGGTCGCTACGGCGAGGCGCGCCTTTGCGCGGCCCTGGTCGCCGGCGCCGACCTGCGGCGGGGCCGGGCAATCCTGCCAGTACTGGAGGAAATGCAGGCTCGCGGTGGCACCCGCTTGCGCGGGATACGCAACACCACCGCCTGGCATCCCGATCCGCGGCTGATCTCCAACCCCCTGCCGCCGCCGCCAGGCATCCTCGCCAATGCCGACTTTCGCCAGGGAGTCGCCTGCCTTGCAGAGCTGGGGTTGACCTTGGAGGTGTGGGCCTATCACACACAGCTCGCCGAGGTGCTGGGGCTGGCCCAGGCATTTCCCGAACTGCCCTTGGTGCTGAACCACTACGGTGGACCCCTAGGCCACGGTCCCTACGCCGGCCAGCGCAGCGAGGTCTTCCAGGAATGGGCGCGTGCCATACGGCGTCTGTCGGCTTGCGACAACGTGCGTCTGAAGCTCGGCGGTCTGGGCATGCGCGTCTGTGGCTTCGATCTGGATCAGCGACCTGCTCCGCCGACTTCTGCGGAACTGGCCGAGCTCTGGAGGCCCTATGTCGTCACCAGCATCGAAGCCTTTGGCGTGGACCGCTGCATGTTCGAAAGCAACTTCCCGGTAGACAAGGGCATGTACTCCTATGCGGTGCTCTGGAACACCTTCAAGCGCCTGTGCCGCGACGGCTCGACCAGTGAACGCCAGGCCCTGTTCAGTGGCACGGCGGCCGACACTTACGGCCTGGCGCTATCCGCGTAGACGCAGCGGCAGGGGCTTGGGCCTGGCCTGAAACGGCGCTGCGCCTCACGCCCTGATCAACAGCGGCGCCGTTCCGCGATAGCAGGCCTCCAGCCGTTCCGCGCGATGGGTCAGGACGCTGCGCTGGTTGAGCGAGCCCTTGTCGGTGATCTCGCCGCGGTCGGCGGATGGCGGCTCTTCCTGCAGGGCGATCCATTCCAGGCGACTGGCGTTGCCCGAGGCCTCGCGATTGAGGCGCTGGAGCCAGGCGGCGAACCAGTCCTGTACCGGGGCGCTGGCCAGTACCGTGGGGGCATCGACGCCGTCGTCCAGCCCGGCCAGCTGCCGGCAATCCGCCAGGCGCGGAAAGACCAGCAGTCCCAGACACTCGCGATCCGGCGCCGCCACCACCACGTCCTGCACCAGCGGCGTGCCCTCCAGCACCGCGCGATTGCGCAGGGGACCGACGCTGACGAAGACCCCGGACGACAGCTTGAAGTCCTCGGCGATGCGGCCATCGAACATCAGGCCCAGCTGCGGATTGGCCGGGTCGACCAGCTTGAGCGCATCGCCCGAGCAGTAGAAGCCTTCCTCGTCGAAGCAGGCGGCGGTCTGGGCGGTGTCGCGCCAGTAGCCGGGCATGATGTGCGGACCCCGGAAGCGCCCTTCCAGCTTGCCGTCCACCGGCACCAGCTTGAGTTCGCAGCCCGGCGCCGGCACCCCGACATAGCCGGCCACTGAAAGCGGTCCGGTGGTGAAGGTGCAACTGGGCGAGGCCTCGGTCATGCCCAGACCGGCCATCATGCGGATGCGTTCGCCGCAGTGGGCCTCGGCGATGCGATCCAGGCGATCCCAGACGCTTTGCGACAGCCCCGCCGCGGCAAAGAAGAACAGCCGCATGCGGGCGAAGAAGCGTTCGCGCAACTCGGCGTCGCGCTCCAGGGCATTGGCCAGCTCTTCCCAGCCGCGCGGCACCGTCAGGTAGGCGGTGGGCGATACCTCGCGCAGGTTGCGCAGGGTCTCGCCGAAGCCCTGGGGCGTCGGCTTGCCTTCGTCCAGATAGAAGGTGCCGCCGTTGTAGAGCACGATGCCCAGGTTGTGGCTGCCGCCGAAGGTGTGGTTCCAGGGCAGCCAGTCCACCAGCACCGGCGGCTCTTCGCCAAACACCGGAAAGGTCTGCAGCAGCATCTGCTGGTTGGCGCAGAGCATGCGCTGGGTAGTGGTCACCGCCTTGGGCAGCTTGGTGGAACCGGAGGTGAAGAGAAACTTGGCGATGCTGTCCGGCCCGGTGGCGGCGAAGGCACGCTCGGCGGCGGCCAGTTCACCGCGGGCGAGCAGCGCCGCGAAGGCCAGGCTAATGCGGCCCTGGACCTGACCGCGGGTCGCGATCACCGGTACGTCGGCGGGCAGCACGGCGTCCAGCGCCTTCTGGAACGCCGGGCCATCGCTGACGAACACCAGTCCCGGCTGCAGCAGGCCGCAGACATGGCGCAGCTTGGCGTGGTCCTGGGACAGCAGTGCGTAGCCGGGTGACACCGGGCAGAAGGGAATGCCGGCATAGAGGGCGGCCATGGCCAGCTGCAGGTGCTCCGGGTCGTTGCCGGAGAGAATCGCCAGCGGCCGCTCGGCGGAAAGACCGAATTCCAGCAGCGCGGCGGCCAGCTGGCGCACCCGCTGCAGCATCTCGCCATAGGAGAATTCGCGCCAGGCGCCGCCGGCTTCCCGGGCGGCGAAGAAGGTGCGGTCCGGGGCCACCGCGGCCCAGTGCAGCAGCCGGTCCAGCAGTCGCGGCGGCGGCGGGGTCAGGGCTTCCTGGGAGGCCATGTAGAGCAGTCCACCCCGCTCTTCCACGGTGACGCCGGGTTGTCCCAGGGTCACCGGGCGATAGCGCAGCGGCTGATCGGCGGGCGCGCGGGTATGCGTGACGTGACTCACCTTGAATTCTCCTCGAGGCTGGCGCCCGGAGGCGCCTCTTATTGTTGTTGCAACAGGAGCTAGGGACGGCGGACGCGGATCAGATCGGGTAGTGGCGCGGCCCCGTCTGCAGCGTCACCCAGCGCAACTGGGTGAAATGGTCAATGGAGGCCCGTGAGCCGAAGCTGCCGTAACCGCTGGACTTCACGCCGCCAAAGGGCATCTGCGCCTCGTCGTGCACCGTGGGGCCGTTGATGTGGCAGATACCGCTCTCCACCCGCTGCGCCAGCGCCAGGGCACGGGCGGTGTCGCGACTGAAGATGGCCGACGAGAGGCCGAATTCGGAATCGTTGGCCAGGCGCAGCAGGGCCTCGTCACCCTCGGCACGGATCACCACCGCGACCGGGCCGAAGGATTCCTCGGCATAGAGTTTCATCTCGGCGGTGACGCCATCCAGCAGGGCCGGTTGCAGGATGCTGCCTTTCAGCTCGCCGCCACAGACCAGCCGGGCACCCTTTTCCACGGCGTCGTCGATCAGCGCCTTGATGCGGGTGCCGGCACTGGCGTCGATCAGGGAACCCAGAACCGAATCGGCCGCGCCGGGATCGCCGGCCTTGAGGGTGCGCACCTTGGCCGCCAGGCGTTCGACGAAGGCGTCGGCGATGCGACTGTCCACCAGCAGGCGCTCGGTGGACATGCAGATCTGCCCCTGATTGAAATAGGCGCCAAAGGCCGCCGCGGCGACCGCGGCATCCAGGTCGGCATCCTCCAGCACCAGCAGCGGTGCCTTGCCGCCTAGTTCCAGCACGGCCGGCTTGAGATGGCGCGCCGCCAGCTCGCCGACGATGCGCCCCACCCGGGTGGAGCCGGTGAAATTGACCCGCCGCACCGCCGGGTTGGCGATCAGCCGTTCGACGATGGCCGGGGCATCTTCCGGGGCGTTGGTGACGACATTGACCACGCCGTCGCCCAGGCCGGCGTCCTGCAGCACCTGGCCGATCAGCCGGTGCACGCCCGGACTCTGTTCGGAGGCCTTGAGCACCACGGTGTTGCCGCAGGCCAGCGGCATGGCCAGGGCGCGGGTACCGAGGATCACCGGCGCGTTCCAGGGCGCGATGCCCAGCACCACGCCGCAGGGCTGGCGTAGCGCCATGGCGAAGCTGCCGGGCACGTCGGACGGTATGACCTCGCCCTGGATCTGGGTGGTCATGGCCGCCGCCTCGCGCAGCATGTTGGCCGCCAGGTGGACGTTGAAGCCGTACCAGTTGGCCATGGCCCCGGTTTCCCCGGCGAGGGCGACGAATTCGCTACTGCGCGCGGCCAGACCATCGGCTGCAGCCAGCAGACGGCGACGGCGCTCGCCCGGCGGCAACGCGGCCCAGGCGGGAAAGGCGGCCTGGGCCGCGGCCACCGCGGCGTCGGCGTCGTCCAGGGTGGCGGCGGCCACCGTGGAGACCACCGCGCCGGTCACCGGATGGCAACGCTGATAGCTGCGACCGTCGCCGGCCGGGCGGCTGGCGCCGCCGATGAGCAGGGATACCTCGACCATGACGCTACCTCTTGTTGTTGTACGGGTGGGCGGTGGCGGTTCAGCGCTTGTAGGTCTGCAGCCCGGGCTTGATGCTCTTGTCGTCGAGGAACTGCTTCATGCCCTGTTCGCGACCGCCTTCCGGATCCTGCAGCCGCGACTGGTCGAGCTTGGCATAGAGGTAGTCCTCATTCTGCTCCCAGGTCAGTTCGCGGCAACGCTTGAAGCCGACCTTGGCGGCCCGCAGCACCACCGGATTCTTGTCCAGCAGCTCGCGGGCCAGGGCGGTGGTCACCTCGCGCAACTGGTCGCGCGGCACGCTCTGGTTGACCAGGCCCATGGCCGCGGCCTCGGGCCCGCTGAAGGTCTTGCCGGTCATCACATAGTAGAGGGCGGTGCGATGGCCGACGGTATCGGCCAGGGCCTTGCTCACCAGATTGCCCGGGGGAATGCCCCAGTTGATCTCGGACAGGCCGAAGGTGGCCTCGTCGGCGGTGATGGCCAGGTCGCAGGCCACCAGCGGGCTGAAGCCGCCGCCAAAGCACCAGCCGTTGACCATGGCGATGGTCGGCTTGGCGTACATGCGCAACAGCTTCCACTGCCACTGCGAGGCCTCGCGGCGAATCTTTTCCTGCAGGATCTCGGGGCCGGCATCGGTCTCGCGGAAGTATTCCTTGAGATCCATGCCCGCGGTCCAGGCATCGCCGGCACCGGTCAGCACCAGCACGCCGGCACTGGCGTCCTGCTCCAGCGTTTCCAGCACCTCGACCATCTCGCGGTTGAGGGTGGGACTCATGGCATTGCGTTTTTCCGGACGATTGAGCGTCACCCAGGCGATACCGTCCTCGATGTCCACTTTGACCGTCTGCCAGCGTCCGTCATAACTGCCCATGGCGTGTGCCTCTTGTTGTTGGGTGGGTATGGAGCTGAAGCTACGCCAGGGAATTAGTTAAGTCAATTAACTATTTTGCCGAGCATGCATGATGCCGGTGAACGATAGGGGTACCGGAGCAAACAGGATCCAATCGAGCAGAAATGAGCGCAACACTCGTAACGCCATTCGTCCTGAGAACGGTCTCGTACGGCGAATGCCGTTGACAGGAATCGTTAACCGTCATAACCATTGGATCCAATAGACAACAACAAGAGGTCCCGCTCATGTACCCGAAGAATGCCTGGTACGTCGCCTGTACCCCCGACGAAGTCCAAGACAAGCCCCTGGGTCGCCAGATCTGTGGCGAACCCCTGGTCTTCTACCGTGACGCCAATGGCCAGGTGGTGGCCCTGGAAGACTTCTGCCCGCACCGCGGCGCGCCGCTGTCCCTGGGCTTCGTCCGCGACGGCACCCTGGTCTGCGGCTATCACGGCCTGGAGATGGGTTGCGGTGGCAAGACCCTGGGCATGCCGGGGCAGCGGGTCGGCGTCTTTCCCGCGGTGCGCCCCTATGCCGCCGTCGAGCGGCACGGCTTCATCTGGGTCTGGCCGGGCGACCAGGCCAAGGCCGATGCGGCGCTGATTCCCCACCTGGAATGGGCCGAGAGTCCCGACTGGGCCTATGGCGGCGGCCTCTATCACATCCAGTGCGACTACCGGCTGATGATCGACAACCTCATGGATCTCACCCACGAGACCTATGTCCACGCCTCCAGCATCGGCCAGAAGGAGATCGACGAGGCGCCGCCGGCCACCCGCGTCGACGGTGACGAGGTCATCACCAGCCGGCACATGGAAAACATCTCCGCCCCGCCCTTCTGGCGCATGGCCCTGCGCGGCAATGGCCTGGCCGACGACGTCCCGGTGGATCGCTGGCAGATCTGCCGCTTCACCCCGCCCAGCCACGTGATGATCGAGGTGGGCGTGGCCCATGCCGGCCATGGCGGCTACGAGGCCCCGGCGGCGGTCAAGGCCGCCAGCGTGGTGGTGGACTTCATCACCCCCGAGACCGAGACCTCCATCTGGTACTTCTGGGGCATGGCGCGCAACTTCAAGCCGGACGATGCCGAGCTCACCGCCAGCATCCGCGAAGGCCAGGGCAAGATATTCGGCGAAGACCTGGAGATGCTCGAACGCCAGCAGCAGAACCTGCTGCGCTATCCGGAGCGCGGCCTGCTCAAGCTCAACATCGATGCCGGCGGCGTGCAGTCGCGGCAGATCATCGACCGTCTGCTGGCCGCCGAACAGGCCGCCACCGGCATCCCGGTCCGGCAGATCGCCTAGGAGACCTCTCATGCTCGATCTGATCGTCACCGCCGTGCAGCGCGAGGCCCCCTCCATCCTGGCCTTCGACCTGGCCCGCGCCGACGGCGGCCCCCTGCCCGGCTTCACCGCCGGCGCCCATCTGGAAATCACCCTGGGCGACGGCCTGGTGCGCCACTATTCGCTCTGTACCGCGCCGGAACCGGTACCGACCCGCTATCGCATCGCGGTGCTGCTCGTCCCCGAGTCCCGCGGCGGCTCCCAGGCCATGCATAAACTGGCGGTAGGCGATCGCCTGCAGGCCAGTGAACCCCGTAACCTCTTCGGTCTGGTCCCCAGCGCGCGCCGCACCCAGCTGCTGGCCGGAGGTATCGGTATCACTCCGCTCCTGGCCATGGCCGAACAACTCAATCAGCAGGGCGCGCACTTCACCCTGAGATACCTGGTACGCGACCGCGAACACGCGGCCTTCATCCCCTGGCTCAAGGCGCGGCCCTATGCCGAGCAGGTCAGGGTGCACTTCGACCAGCACGACCCGGCGCTGCGACCCAACTTCCAGCACCTGCTCGGTCCGGCGGCACCGGACGATCACCTCTATGTCTGCGGCCCGGCCGGCTTCATGGCCGCGGTGGTGGACGCCGCCCAGGCTCAGGGCTGGCAACCCGGCCAGATCCATCGGGAGTTCTTCGCCGCCGATCCCGCCACCCAGGGCGAGCAAAGACCCTTCGAGGTGGAGCTGGCGCGTAGCGGTCGCCGCGTGCAGGTACCGGCCGAACGCAGCGTGGTCGAGGTTCTGGCGGACCTGGGTGTCGTCCTGCCGGTGTCCTGTGGCCAGGGTCTCTGCGGCACCTGCCTGACCCCGGTGCTGGCCGGCGAACCCGAGCACCGCGACCTCTTTCTCTCCGCGGCCGAGCACGCCGCCAACGACCGCTTCACCCCCTGCTGCTCCCGCGCCAAGGGCGAGCGGCTGGTGCTGGATCTCTGACGACCCCGAGCCCACCCTGCTTCCCCCTCTCCCCTTGGCAGAGGGCCGGGGTGAGGGGCCCGCCCTACACCAGCACCTTCAGCGCCCCCGCCTCCCCGTCTTCCCCACCAAACCACCGTGCATACCCCAGCGTCGCCTGGGCATGCTCGCGCATGATGCCCTCGGCGCGGGCGCCCTGGCCGCGCACCAGGGCGTCGAACACCGCATGGTGCTGCAGGTGGGCGAAGTTGAAGCGGCGGTATTCACGGTCGAGATTCCCGGCATCCACCGCCAGGGCGCTCACCGAGGCGAAGGGCAGATGCTCATGGCGCCCCAGGGCCAGGGCGATGGCCGAATTGCCGCTGGCGGCGACGATGGCCTGGTGAAAGGCCCGGTTGAGATCGTGGTAGTCCTCCAGATCCTCCAGCAGCACATGGCCCTTGGCGAACAGCCGATCACCCCGCCGCAGGCAGTCTTCCAGCGTGGCCCGCGTCGTCGCGTCCAGGCCCCGTTCGGCGGCCTGGCGCGCGGCCAGGCCTTCCAGCACCCCGCGCACCTCCACCGCGCCCTCCAGATCGGCCCCGGTCAGGGCCCGCACCTGATAGCCGCGGGCACCGCTGCGCTCCAGCAGACCTTCCTCGGCCAGGGTGCGCAGGGCCAGGCGTACCGGCATGCGCGACACGGCGAAGCGCTCGGCGGTGGGAAGCTCCGCCAGGCGTTCACCCGCGCCCAGTTCGCCGGACAGGATCATCTGCCGCAGCGCGGCCAGCACCCGTTGTCCCGGCTTGCTCATGGCTGTCCCTCTCCTTCGTTGATCTCGGCCAGCAGCCACTGACGAAAGGCCTGCAGCGACGGCAGGCCCTCGTTACGCGGCGGATAGACCAGGTAGTAGCTGCGGCGACTGACCAGCGCCGGTCCACAGGCGAGCAACTCGCCCTGGGCCAGCTCGTCTTCCACCAGCACCCGCGGCACCAGGCCGATGCCGATGCCGGCGCGCACCGCCTGGATCAGGTGCGAGGTCAGCTCGAAACTCGGCCCCGGCCGCATCGCCCGGTGCGGCAATTCATGATGCCGGAACCACTCGCCCCAGGCCTGGGGATTGTTGGCCACACCGAGCAGCAACTGACCGGCCAGGGTCGCGGGCGTGGCATCCGGCAAATCGGCCAGGGTCGTCGGACAGGCAATGACGACGAGCTGCTCGGCTTGCAGCGGATGGGCCCGCAGCCCCGGCCAGTCGCCGCTGCCGACGCTGATGGCGGCGTCGATCTCGCTGGCGGCGAAGTCCACCGCCTGGATGCGTGAATGCAGATGCACCAGCATCCCGGGGTGGGCGGTATAGAAGCTGCCCAGGCGCGGCAGCAGCCACTTGGAACCAAAGGTCGGCAGTACCGCCAGGCGCAGGGTGCCCTGCCCGGAGGCGAAGGCCATGGCCTGCAGGGTGGCGCTGCGGATCTGCCCGAGGGCCAGCCCCAGTTCGCGACTGTAGGCGCGCCCCACATCGGTGAGCACGATCTGCCGGCCCTCGCGACGAAACAGCGTCAGCCCCAGCAACTGTTCCAGCGCCTGCACCTGCCGGCCGACGGCGCTCTGGGTCAGCGACAGCTCCTCGGCCGCCCGGGTGTAGCTCTCATGCCGCGCCGCCGCCTCGAAAGCTAGCAGCAGCGACATGGAGGGCGTCAGGCGGCGGTGATTCATTCAGGATCTTCCGGCATAGGCGGCGGAATCTTCGGTTGTGGCGCCGCCGCGCTGTGGTGAGAATGCCTACTATAGCCAGAAAAGGTCGACGCCATTCCTTCGTTCGCTGAAGGAGACGGCCGTCCGCCGCCAGAGAGCCCGCCTGATGAACATGATCGCCCGCCTGCCGGCCCCGGCGCCCCTCGCCGCCGCCTACACCGACTTCCTGACCACCCTCGCCGCCAGCGGCTTCCAGGGCGAGATCGCGCTGGACCATGCCAACCGCACGGTCATGGCCACCGATAACTCCATCTACCAGCGCCTGCCCCAGGCGGCGGTCTTTCCCAAGGACAGCGCCGACATCCAGTGCCTGGCCCGGCTGATGGGCGAGGCGCGTTTCCAGGGCGTGGTCCTGACCCCGCGCGGTGGCGGTACCGGCACCAACGGCCAGTCCCTCACCGACGGCATCGTGGTCGACCTCTCCCGCCACCTGAACAGGATCCTGGAGATCAACGCCGCGGAGGGCTGGGTGCGGGTCCAGGCCGGCGTGGTCAAGGACCAGCTCAACGCCGCGCTCCGCCCCCACGGCCTGTTCTTCGCCCCGGAGCTGTCCACCTCCAACCGCGCCACCATCGGCGGCATGATCAACACCGACGCCAGCGGCCAGGGCAGCGTGACCTACGGCAAGACCCGCAACCACGTGCTGGAACTGGACGCCTACCTGATCGGCGGCGAACGCCTGGAAAGTCGCCCGGTGGACAGCGCCGAGCTGGACGCCCTCTGCGCCCGCGACGATCGCACCGGCGCCGTCTACCGCTGCGCGCGGGACATCGCCGAGCAGCAGGCCGAACTGATCGAGGCGCGCTTTCCCAAGCTCAATCGCTGCCTGACCGGTTATGACCTGGCGCACCTGGTCGAGGCAGACGGTCGCTTCAACCTCAACAGCGTGCTCTGCGGCGCCGAAGGCTCCCTGGCCTTCATCGGCGAAGCCAAGCTCAATGTCCTGCCGATTCCCAAGTACTCGGTGCTGGTCAACGTCCGCTACGCCAGCTTCATGGACGCCCTGCGCGACGCCCGCGCCCTGATCGAACTCAAGCCGTTGTCCATCGAGACGGTGGATTCCAAGGTGCTCCTGCTGGCCATGCAGGACATCGTCTGGCACAGCGTGGCAGAGTATTTCCCCGAGGATGTGGAGCGCCCCACCCTGGGCATCAACCTGGTGGAATTCAGCGGCGACGATCCCGAGGAAGTGGATGCCCGCGTCCAGGGCTTCCTCGACCACCTGCGCCAGGACACTACCGTCGAGCGCCTCGGCCATACTCTGGCGGTGGGCCGCAACGCCGTGACCCGCGTCTACACCATGCGCAAGCGCGCCGTGGGCCTGCTGGGCAACGTCCAGGGCGAGATCCGTCCGCAGCCCTTCGTCGAAGACACCGCGGTCCCGCCCGAGCGCCTGGCCGACTTCATCGCTGAGTTCCGTGCCCTGCTCGATGGCCACAACCTGCAATACGGCATGTTCGGCCATGTCGACGCCGGGGTGCTGCACGTGCGTCCGGCGCTGGATCTCAAGGACCCACGCCAGGCAGCGCTGGTGCGGCCGATCTCCGACCAGGTGGCCGCGCTGACGCAGAAATACGGCGGCCTGCTCTGGGGCGAACACGGCAAGGGCGTGCGTTCGGAATACGCGCCGGCCTTCTTCGGCGACCTCTACCCCGCGCTGCAGGCGCTCAAGGGCGCCTTCGATCCGCACAACCAACTCAATCCGGGCAAGATCGCCACCCCGCTGGCCAGCGGCGCCGAGTTGCTCAAGGTCGATGGCGTGACCCTGAGAGGCGAACTGGACCGCACCCTCGACGAGCGCGTCTGGCAGAGCTACGGCACCGCCATGCACTGCAACGGCAATGGCGCCTGCTACAACTACGATCCCGACGACGCCATGTGCCCGTCCTGGAAGGCCACCCGCCAGCGCATCCATTCGCCCAAGGGGCGGGCCGCCCTGATCCGTGAATGGCTGCGCCTGCAGGGCCAGGCCGGCATCGATGTCCTGGCCCCGGCCCCGCGTGGCGCCCTGAACTGGCTCAAGGCCCTGCCGCAACGCTGGCGCAATGGCCGCCAGGCCGAGGCGGACTTCTCCCACGAGGTCTATGACGCCATGGCCGGCTGCCTGGCGTGCAAGTCCTGCGCGGGCCAGTGCCCGATCAAGGTCAATGTGCCGGAATTTCGCTCGCGCTTTCTCGAGCTCTATCACCGTCGCTACCTGCGCCCGCTGCGCGATTACCTGATCGGTTCGCTGGAATTCAGCCTGCCGCTGTTCGCCCGCGCCCCCGGTCTCTACAACGCCGTCATGGGCGCCACGCCCATCCAGCGACTGTTCGCCGAGCGCATCGGCATGGTCGACAGCCCCCTGCTCAGCCGTTTCGACCTGGTACCGGTCATGCACCAGTGGCAGGTACAGATCGCCACCCCCGAGCGGCTGCTGGCCCTGAGCGACGCAGAGCGCGCCAGGACCCTCGTGCTGGTCCAGGACGCCTTCACCCGCTATTTCGAGACCCCGCTCACCGCCGCCTTCCTCGAACTGGCCGCACGCCTCGGCCAGCGAGTGTTCCTCGCGCCCTATCGCGCCAACGGCAAGCCGTTGCAGGTGCAGGGCTTCCTCGGCGCCTTCGAGCGCACGGCGCGGCGCAACGCAGCCCAGCTCGCCAGCCTGGCCGGCTTCGGCGTCAAACTGGTCGGCCTCGATCCGGCCATGACCCTGGTCTATCGCCAGGAATACCCCAAGGTCCCCGGCATCGCGCGGATGCCCGAGGTCCTGCTGCCCCAGGAGTGGCTGCTGCAGGTGTTGCCGAAAGAGCAGCACGTAGTCGGTGACAAGGTCTATCGCCTGTTCGGCCACTGCACCGAAAAGACCAACGCCCCGGCCAGCGTCAGCCAGTGGCAGCAGGTGTTCGAGCGCCTGGGTCTGGGCCTCAAGCCGGAAAGCACCGGGTGCTGCGGCATGTCCGGCACCTACGGCCACGAGGCGCGCAACCTGGCGACCTCCAGGGTGATCTACGACCAGTCCTGGGCCCGCGCCCTGGCGGTACCGGCGGAACAGGGCGAAGCCCTGGCCACCGGCTACTCCTGCCGCAGCCAGGTCAAGCGCATCTACGACCGCCGCCTGCGCCATCCGCTGGAAGCGGTGTTGGATGCGGTAAGGGGCTGAACTCGCCTCGCGTTCTGCCACGCTATCGCGGCCATGGCGGTCCGCCGATGCGGCCGCTCCTACGGAGGTCTCCGTGCCTGTAGGAGCGGCCCATGGCCGCGATCAGAGCTCTATCATGGGAG
>NZ_JASCON010000088.1:0-21647 GCF_029959585.1 Pseudomonas sp. PS02302 | reverse complement strand
GGGGCCCCTTGTCGGGGGGGCCCGGGCCTACCCCCCCCCCCGCCCCCCGCGGGTGCCCTTTAGGACTCGGCCAGTTGTGCGAGCACGGTCCGGGTGCGTTCGATCAGCGCATCGCGCGCGGCGGGGGAATCGCCAGGCACGCCTTGGGCTACCACCTGATCGCCCAGCAGCAGCTGGAAGCCGTTGCCTTCACCCGCCACGACGGTGGCCGGCGTACTGACCAGCTGCTTGCTGGTGATGCCGGCGGTCTTGGCTTCGGCGAAGGGAAGCGACAGGGCCAGTTCGGTGCCGTCGGCGTCGAGCAGGCGGAAACGGAAGCTGTCGCCTTCACGGAAGCTGACGAAGCGGGCGGTCTTGCTGGCCTTCTTCTTGGTGCCGCCCGTGGCGACCTGGGTCTTGAGCGAACGCAGGCCCACGGCTTCACGCAGCTCGCCGAGGAAAGGCGTGGCATAGCGGCGGGCCTTGGCGGCGCCGGCCAGCAGGATGTCTTCCAGATCATCGGGACGGCCGATCAGCGCCGCGTAGCGCTCGCGGGCCTCGCCCAGCTCGGCGTCGAGCAACTGGAACAGCTGGCCCTTGGCTTCGCCCCAGGCCAGACCATCCAGCAGGGCCGCGCGGAACGCCGCGCTCTGCGCGGGGGTGGCGAAGGCCTGATAGAGGGTGAAGAGGTGGGCGCTGTCAGGGTCCTTGGGCTCGCCGGGCAGGCGCGAATCGGTGACGATGCGGGCGATGGCGTCCTTGAGCTGCTTGGCGCTGCCGAACAGCGGGATGGTGTTGTCGTAGCTCTTCGACATCTTGCGGCCATCAAGGCCGGGCAAGGTGGAGACGCTTTCCTCGATGACCGCCTCGGGCAGGGCGAAATAGTCGCGCCCGTTGCCGAACAGGTGGTTGAAGCGCTGACCGATGTCACGGGCCATCTCCACGTGCTGGATCTGGTCGCGCCCGACCGGCACGCGCAGGGCGTTGAACATGAGGATGTCCGCGGCCATCAGCACCGGGTAGCTGTAGAGGCCCATGGTCACGCCCGCGTCGGGGTCTTCGCCCTGCTCCAGGTTGCGGTCGACCGCGGCCTTGTAGGCATGGGCGCGATTGAGCAGGCCCTTGCCGGCGACGCAGGTGAGCAGCCAGGTCAGCTCGGGGATCTCGGGGATGTCGGACTGGCGATAGAAGGTCACCCGCTCCGGATCCAGGCCACTGGCCAGCCAGGTGGCGGCGATCTCCAGGCGCGAACGCTGGATGCGCGCGGGGTCGTCGCACTTGATCAGGGCATGGTAGTCGGCGAGGAAATAGAAGGAGTCGGCATCGTCGGCCAGGCTGGCGCGGATGGCGGGACGGATGGCGCCGGCGTAGTTGCCCAGGTGCGGGGTACCGGTGGTGGTGATGCCAGTGAGAATGCGAGTGGTCATGGAGGCGCTGGGAATCCGAGAGACTAACGAGGGTCAGGCCTGCAGGCGCGGCAGGACCAGATCTTTGAGTTCGACGAGTTTGCCATGGAAGAAATGGCTGCACTCGGCGACGCGGAGCAATTCGTGCGGCTGTTCGAGCGCGGCGGACCAGGCGTAGACCCGCTCGGGGGTCACCACCTCGTCGGCTTCCGGCTGGATCACCGTGAGGCGCGCCCGCCGTGGCAGGCGACCGTCGACCGCGAAACGCTCCACCGGCGGCGCCAGCATGAACAGCCGTTCCACCGCCACGCCCTCGCCCTCCAGGCGTCCGCCCAGGCAGGCGGCGACACAGGAACCGAAGGAGAAACCGCAGAGGGTCAGCGACAGGTCGGGATGGCGGTCGCGCAACCAGGCCACGGCGGCCGCGGCATCGTCGATCTCGCCTTCACCGCCGGCATGCACGCCGGTGCTGGCGCCGACGCCACGAAAGTTGAATCTGAGGGTGGCCTGGCCGGCGTCCCGAGCGATGCGCTGCAGGGTGGCGACCACCTTGTTCTGCATGGCACCGCCATGGAGCGGATGGGGATGACAGAGCAGGACCGCGCCGGTGGCGGCATCCGGGCTCTGGTACAGCGCTTCCAGAGTGCCCGCCGGGCCCTCCAGCAGCAGGGATTGTTCACGGGCTGACACGCTTGACTCCGTGATCCCGGACGAACAGTGCTCATCCAAGGAGTTGATTTTGATAGGGTCGATCCTGCGCGATGCCTGACTGCGGGGTATGATGACGCCCAGCGAATGGCAGATGACGCAAGCCAGTGTACAGGCTCGCCGGTCTGCCGTTACCGTAAAGCAAAGCCGCTCATAGAGGAAGTTTCGTGGAACAGTCGCTCACTACCTGGTTGTTGCCCCTGATCGCGCTGCTGATCGGGGTCGGGATAGGTTTTCTGCTGGCGCGCCTGGTGCCGGGTGCCGCGCCGAGCCGCGTGCAGCGCCAGCTGGATGACCTGCAGAAGAAGTTCGACGACTACCAGCACGAGGTCACCAGCCACTTCAGCACCACCGCCGGCCTGGTGCGCAAGCTCACCCAGACCTACCAGGACATGCAGTCGCACCTGTCCGAAGGCGCCGAGCGTCTGGCCCAGGACGAGCTGACCCGTCAGCACCTGCTGGCCTCGCTGCACAGTGCCGAGCAGCGTTACCCGTCCAGTCGCGAGCGTATCGACGGTCCGACCGAAGCGCCGCGGGACTACGCGCCCAAGGGTGACGGCACCCCCGGCACCCTCGACGAAACCTATGGCGTGAAAAGCCGCGGTTGATCGCCAAGGCCGGGGACTCCCCGGCCTTCTGCTTTCCGGCGCCTGCCCTCGTCGCTCGGGGCGCGACGCCCGGCCCTTTTCCGGCCCGTCATGGCATAATCTGCGGTTGCAGTCTTTCGCAGGAGAACGCCATGCCCGCAGCGGCCAGTGGCCTGAGCCTCTACGGCATCAAGGCCTGTGACACCATGAAGAAGGCCCGCCAATGGCTCGACGAGCATGGCCAGGCCTATCACTTCCATGACTACAAGCAGAGCGGCATCGACCGCGAACGGCTGGCGGCCTGGTGCGCGGAACATGGCTGGGACAAGGTGCTCAATCGCGCCGGCACCACCTTCCGCAAACTCGACGACGCCCAGAAGGCCGACCTCGATACCGCCAGGGCCATCGACCTGATGCTGGCGCAGCCTTCGATGATCAAGCGACCCGTGCTCGATCTCGGCGACCGTACCCTGCTGGGCTTCAAGCCCGAGCTCTATGCCGCGGCCCTGAACTGACCCCGCGGCCACCGTCCCTACTACCGAACATCTCGCACCGACCGGATCGGTGCCTCTGCAAAGGAACAGTCTCATGTCGAATGCCCTCTTCAGTATCGCCTTCGGTGTCGGCACCCAGAATCGCCAGGACGCCTGGCTGGAAGTCTTCTATGCACAGCCTCTGCTGAATCCCCCGGCGGCGCTGGTCGAGGCGGTCGCGCCACTGCTGGAGTACCAGGGTGGCAACCAGGCTATCGCCTTCGCTCCGGCCCAGGCTCGCGGTCTGGCCGAAGCCCTCAAGGGCATTGATGCCGTGCAGTCGGCGCTGCTGACCCGCCTGGCGGAAAGCAACAAGCCGCTGGTGGCCACCCTGCTGGCCGAAGACGCCGCACCAGCCTCCACCCCCGAGGCCTACCTGAAGCTGCATCTGCTGTCCCATCGCCTGGTCAAGCCCCATGGGCTGAACCTGACCGGCATCTTCGCCCTGCTGCCCAACGTGGCCTGGACCAACCAGGGCGCCGTGGACCTGGCCGAGCTGCCGGCCGAGCAGCTGGAAGCCCGTCTGCGCGGCAAGCTGCTGGAAGTCTTCTCGGTGGACAAATTCCCCAAGATGACCGACTACGTGGTGCCGGCCGGCGTGCGTATCGCCGATACCGCCCGCGTGCGCCTGGGTGCCTATGTGGGTGAAGGCACCACGGTGATGCACGAAGGCTTCGTCAACTTCAACGCCGGTACCGCCGGCCCGGGCATGATCGAAGGCCGCGTCTCCGCGGGCGTCTTCGTCGGCAAGGGCTCGGACCTGGGCGGCGGCTGCTCGACCATGGGCACCCTGTCGGGCGGTGGCAACATCATCATCAGCGTCGGCGAAGGCTGCCTGATCGGTGCCAACGCCGGCATCGGCATCCCGCTGGGCGATCGCTGCACCGTGGAATCCGGCCTCTATGTGACCGCGGGTACCAAGGTTGCCGTGCTGGATGACCAGAACCAGCTGGTCCGGGTGGTCAAGGCGCGCGAACTGGCCGGTCAGAGCGACCTGCTGCTGCGCCGCAATTCGGAAACCGGCGCGGTCGAGTGCAAGACCAACAAGACCGCCATCGAACTCAACGCAGCGCTGCACGCGCACAACTGAGTCCACAACCGGGCAGCCCGCCTCACGCGGGCTACCCCGGAGCTGTCGCCATGTCGCTACCCTCCCCCTGGAGAGCCGAGTTTCCGGCTTTCACCGCCTTCGCCGCGGACGGCATCACCTACCTCGACAGCGCCGCCACGGCGCAGAAGCCCCAGGTGGTGCTGGATGCCCTGCTGGCCAGCTACAGCCTGGGTGCGGCCAATGTGCACCGCGCCCAGCACTGGGCCGCCGAGCGGACCACCGCCGCCTACGAAGGCGCCCGCGGCCGGATCGCCGCCTGGCTGGGCGCGGCCTCGCCGCACGAGGTGGTGTTGACCCGCGGCGCAACCGAGGCCCTCAATCTGCTGGCCTATGGGCTGGAAGACGCCTGCGCGGCGGGTGACGAGATTCTCATCAGCGCCCTCGAGCACCATGCCAATCTGCTGCCCTGGCAGCAGCTGGCCCGGCGTCGGGGCCTTGAACTCAGGGTCATTCCCCTGACCCCTAGCGGTCATCTGGACCTGGAAGCCGCCGAGCGGCTGCTGGGCCCACGAACGCGCGTGGTCGCGGTCAGCCAGTTGTCCAACGTGCTCGGCACCTGGCAGCCGCTAGCGGAACTCGCGGGCCTGGTACGGGCGCGCTCGCCGGCCTGGCTGGTGGTGGACGGCGCCCAGGGCGCGGTCCATGGCCGCCATCGCCCGGGCGACTTCGACGCCGACTTCTATGTCTTTTCCGGCCACAAGCTCTATGCACCCGAGGCCATTGGCGTGCTCTGGGGCAAGGCCGCTGGGCTGGCGCGGCTCAAGCCCTGGCAGTTCGGCGGCGAGATGGTGCAGCACACCACCTTCACCGATGCCCGCTTCCATGCCGCGCCCATGGGCTTCGAAGCCGGAACGCCGCCCATAGGCGCGGCCATCGCCCTGGGCGCAGCGGTCGACTGGCTACAGGCTCAGGACGAGACGCTGATCCGCGGTCACGAACAGGCGCTCAGTCTGAAGCTCCTGGCCGGGCTGGCCGCCCGCGACGGCGTCCAGGTGCTGGGGGAGCCCCAGATCGCCCTGGCCAGTTTCCAGGTCGCGGGCATCAATGTCGGCGATCTCTCTCACCTGCTGGGTGAACAGGGCATCGCCGTGCGCGCCGGTCAGCACTGCGCCATGCCGCTGTTCCAGACCCTGCAGACCCCCGGTGCGCTGCGGGTCTCCCTCGGCCTGTACAACGATGCCGAGGACCTGCAGCGCTTTTTCACTGCCCTCGACAACGCCCTGGAGCTGCTGCGATGAATCTGCTTCCCGATGCGGCGGAAGCCCGCCGCGCCTTCATCATCGCCAAGGGCTGGGAGGCGCGCTCGCGACTGCTGCTGCAGTGGGCCGAGCGCCTGCCGGCGGTGCTCGAGGAACGCGACGAGGATCTGGTGCAGGGCTGCGAGAGTCGGGTGCGCCTGACCCACGAAGCCCAGGGCGATCGCCACTTCTTTCGCGCCAGCAGCGAATCCCGGGTGCTCAAGGGACTGCTCGCCGTGGTGCTGGTGCGCGCCAACGGCCTGACCCGCGAAGAGCTGGGCCGCCTCGATATCCACGGCTGGCTGGGCGAACTCGGACTGGAACGGCAGCTGTCGCAATCGCGCAGCAACGGCCTGAACGCCGTGCTCACGCGGATGCGCGAACTGGCGGCCTAGCCTTCGCTGGCCGCCGGACTGCGTCGCGCGCGGAAGAACTCGGTCAGCACCTGGCCGCAGGCCTCGGCCAGCACCCCGCCCTCCACCAGCACCCGGTGATTGAGAAAGTCCTGCTCGAAGAAGCGCCCGCGACTCTGCGCCATGCCGGCGCGTGGCTCGCTGGCGCCATAGACCAGTCGCTGGATGCGACTGTGGACAATGAGGCCGGCGCACATGCTGCAGGGCTCAAGCGTCACATAGAGCGTCGCTCCGGGCAGCCGGTAATTGGCCAGGCGCGCGGCGGCATCGCGGATGGCCTCCATCTCGGCATGGGCGCTGGGATCGTGAGCACCGATGGGCCGATTGAAACCGCGACCGATGATCGCTCCGTCGAGTACCACCACGGCCCCGACCGGCACCTCGCCCTGCGCGGCGCCCTGCTCCGCCAGGACCAGGGCCTCGCGCATGAACAGGTCATCCCGGCTGCGATCGATGATGGGCAAGGGGCGGAAGCGGGCCATGACTGAACTCTGCGCAAAGCGCCATGATACCGCCGTCAGCCCGGGAGGCCAGCCATGGGATCCGACACCAAGAATGAATCCTTCGGCAAAAAATGATCGCAATAATGGTTATCAGATACAGCCGATGCGAAACTGGTGCGAGGTCTGGGAGCCGTGCGTGATCGGCATCACATTCACAGCCATTCGGTGCTAAAGCTTTAACAGGACCGCCTTGGTGCGGTCCTATTCAAGAGTTCATCTGAGACAGTCGCATGATTGCTGCACCTTCCGGTCAGTCGCTGCAAAGCTGCGAAAGCGAGCCGATCCGCATTCCAGGCGCCATCCAGGCACACGGTTACCTCATCGCCTTCGATGAGGCGGAGTGGCTGACCAAGCATGTCAGCCGCAATCTGCCCGAGTTGCTGGGCAAGCCGCAGGTCGAGCTGCTGGGTCGGCCACTGCAGCAGGTGCTGCCGCTCGAGCTGTTCGAGCAGGTGCGGCAGGCGTTGACCCTGGAGCATCTGGAAGAAGCCAATCCGCTGAGCTGGACACGTCCGGTCCGCGACATGGACGTGATCCTGCATCGCAGCCGCGGCCTGGTGTTTCTGGAATTCGAGCCGGACGACCATGGCGGTGTCGAGCCCGCCGGGCTGGCGCGTGCCCTGGCCCGCCTGCAGCAGGCTCGCACCCTGCCCGAGCTGTGCGAAGGTGCGGTGCGCGAGGTACGTGCCCTCACCGGCTTCGATCGGGTGGTGGTCTATCGCTTCGATGACGGCGGCGATGGCCAGGTGGTGACCGAGGACCGGGTCGACGACATCGACAGCTATCTGGGCATGCACTTTCCGGCGGCCGATATTCCTGCCCAGGCCCGCGCGCTCTATCACGAGAACTGGATTCGCAACATCCCCGACGCCCAGTACGAGGCGGTCCCGCTGGTGCCGGCTTTTCTGCATGGCACCGGGCGGGATCCGATCGACCTCACCCACGCCGTGCTGCGCAGCGTATCGCCCATCCATTGCCAGTACGTGCGCAACCAGGGCCTGCGTGCGTCCATGAGCGTGTCGCTGATCAGCGACGACAAGCTCTGGGGACTGATCAGCTGTGGCCATCGCGAACCCCTCTATCTGCCCTTCCGTACCCGGATGGCCTGCCGCTCGGTCGGGGTGCTGGTGTCGCTGATGATTCGCGCGCTGGAAAATCGCCAGGTGCAACGCGAGATCGATGCGCGCGAGGCGCAATTGGCAGCCCTGATCCAGGGCATGTGCGACAGCCGTGGCGAGGTACTCAGCGGCCTCGGCGAAAGACCCACCGATCTCCTGGAGCTGGTGAATGCCGCCGGTGTCGCGGTGCTGGTGGAGGATGAACTCAGCACCCTGGGGGAATGCCCGAGCGCGGAAGATATTCGCATCCTCGCCGCCTGGGTGACGGCCGAGATGGATGCCTCGGGCATCTATGCAACTCGCTGCCTGGCCGACGAACTGCCCGAGGCCCGCCGCTACAGCGACCGGGTCAGTGGCGTCCTGGCACTGGCGCTCCCCAAGCCGGTGCGCAATCTGGTGCTCTGGTTTCGCCCCGAGATCGTCACCACCGTGGTCTGGAGCGGTAATCCGGCCAAGCTTGAAGCCTCGGCGACCGCGTCGGGGACCGGCCTCAACTATCCGCATCCGCGGCGTTCCTTCGATGCCTGGAAGGAGCTGGTCCGCCTGCGCTCCGAGCGCTGGCGCCCAGCCGATCTGTTTGCCGCCAAGGACCTGCGGCGCTCGGCCATCGAGCTGGACCTGGCACGCCAGGTCGAACGCGAACGCCAGGCGGTGCGCCTGCGCGACGAGATCGTCGCGGCGGTTTCCCATGACCTGCGCAGCCCGATCACCATCATCCTGATGAAGGTCGGGATGCTGCAGCGCCAACTGGAAAAGCTGGCGCTGGGCGATGACCGCCTGCCCAGTTCGCTGCAGGTGATAGAGACCGCGGCCAACCGCATGAACGCCCTGATCAGCGACCTGCTGGATCTGTCGAAGATCGAGTCGGATCGCCTGGTGCTGAACCTCAACCCGGTGCGCCTGGCAGATGTCTGCGCGCAACCCATCCTGCTGTCGCGGCCGCTGGCGGAAATCAAGAACATCAGCCTGGAATACGCCGCCGATCCGGATCTTCAGGTGCTGGTGGAAGCCGAGCGCATCTTCCAGGTGCTGATGAATCTGCTGGGCAATGCCATCAAGTTCACCGCGCCAGGCGGGCTGGTGCAACTCAGCATGCGGCAGCTCGGCAACCTGGCCGAGATCAGCGTCACCGACAATGGCCGCGGCATGAATCAGGCGCAGCAAGCGCGGGTATTCGAGCGCTTCTGGCACGTGCAGGAGGACAATCCCACCGGTCACGGTCTGGGGCTGTACATTGCCAAGGGCATCGTCGAGGCCCACGGCGGCGAGCTCAGCGTCACCAGCGCCCTGGGTCAGGGCAGCACCTTCAGTTTCACCCTGCCTATCGCGCCCTAGTACGCCAGAACGCGAGAAGAGAAAGCCCCGGTGGCCGACAGCGACGTTGAAACCACCGGGGGAGCGCTAAGCTCGCTGTAATGGACGTCAGCGAAACGCTGCGAATTCCCGCCTTTCGTCGGGTCGGAAGGGTCATTTTCTTCAATACCGCCAAGGGTCACCCTCGCTAGGTTCAGGTCTCCACACCTGTCGAGACCTTGCGATGACCCTGATCCTGTCCATGGCCGCCTTTGCCCTGGTGGCGTCCCTTTCTCCTGGCCCGGTCAATCTGGTGGGCTTCAACACCGGCCTTGTCCATGGCTGGCGACCGGCGCTGTGGCATGTCGCCGGCGCCACCCTCGGCTTCGTCGTCCTGCTGCTGGCGGTCGGCCTCGGCCTGCACGAAGTACTGGCCGCCTGGCCGGCGCTGCTCTGGGTCCTGCGCGTGGCCGGCGCCCTCTTCCTGCTGTACCTGGCGTGGAAACTGGCACGGGCCGCGGGGGACCTGGGCAGTGCCGCGCTGGCCGCCTGCCCGGGCTTTCGCGACGGCGCCCTGCTGCAGTGGCTCAATCCCAAGGCGTGGCTCGCCGCCGCGGCCGGGGTGGCGCTGTTCGTCGGTGAAGATCGCGGGCGCCTGGTGCTGTTCGCCGGTCTTTACCTGGTGATCTGCTTCGCCTCCCTGGCCTGCTGGGCGGTGGCCGGTCAATGGCTGCGCGGCCATTCACTGTCGGCGGCCCGCCTGCGCCTGCTCAATCGCGCCCTCGCGGCGCTGCTGGTGCTTTGCGCCGCTTCGCTGCTATGGAAGGGCTGACGCGGCGCGGTACTGACCGGGGGTGGCCGCGACCAGGCGCTTGAAGGTGCGCTGCAGATGGGCCTGGTCAGCGAAGCCGGTGGCCAGGGCGACCTCGGCCAGGCCATCGCCCTGACGCAGGCGGTGCCGCGCCAGGCGGATGCGCCGGTCGATCAGGTAGGCGTGGGGCGTCAGGCCGTAGCGCCGGCGGAAGCTGCGAATCAGCTGGGTGGGCGAGAGATCCGCCACCTGGCTGAGCTGGTCCAGGCTGACACCCTCGCTGCAGTGGGCATCGAGAAATTCGGCGGCGCGCCTCAGGCGGCGATCCTCGCGGGTCCGCGCCGCCGCGACCGGGGTGCGACCCAGGCGCGCCAGTACGGCCTCGAAATACAGCAGCGCCTGACTCTGGCGCTGCAGGGTAAGGCTCTCCGGATCGATCAGGCAGGCATGCAGGGCTTCCAGCCCGGCGTACAGCTGGCCGTCACGGGACAGCTGTACGCCCAGCGCTTGGAAGTCGTCGGCACCCGGGCGCTGCAGCTCGGCCAGCCAGCCGGCGTCCACGTGCAGCATGCGATAGCGCCAGGCGTCCTCGCCCTGCGGATTGCAGGCATGGACGTCACCGGGATTCATCAGCACCAGGGTGCCCGCTCCCACCAGTTCACGGGTCGAGCCGTTGTGATAGCGACTGCGCCCACCCAGCACGGTACCTATGGAGAAGGTTTCGTGGGAATGCGGGGCATAGCAGAGCGCACGGCCGTCCTGGATGGAACGGGCTTCGAGAAAGGGCAGCGCGGGATCGCGCCAGAATTGGGGGACGGCACCGCTAGCGGTCATGTGGGAGGGATTCCGGGACGACGGACCAGGTCAGTCTAGACGTCGTCCCTAGAGGGGGAAAGCCAGGCGTCAGCGGGTGGCGGCGTCTTCGGCCTCTTCCAGCAGGATGTCGGCGGTGATCAGGTAATCGGCATCCGGATGCAGCTCGGCGCCCAGCGCCAGTTGCTGCGCCGCGGCGGCCAGGGTCGGGGCGCCCTGGAAGGTGGCGTTGAGTTCGGCCAGCAGGAGGGCCATGTCCTTGTGCATCAGCGCGGCGGGGAATTGCGGGGCGAAGTCGCCGTCGCGCAGCGCCGCCAGCTTGCGCTGGTGATGGGGCGAGAGCACCGCCAGGTCGCCGAACACCTCGAACAGCACCTCGGCATCCAGGCCGGCGCGGGTGGCATAGGCCAGCGCCTCGGCCAGAGCGGCGAGCCCGGCGCCCATCAGGCCGTTGATGGCCAGCTTGATGGCCGCGCCCTGCCCGGTCGGACCGACGTGGTGCACGGTCTTGCCCAGGACGTCGAGGATCGGCCGCGCCCGCTCCACCGCTTCGGGCTCGCCGCCGGCCAGAACCACCAGTTGCGCCTTTTCCGCCTCGGGCGTGCTACCGGAGACCGGCGCCTCGACCACGGCGATGCCGCAGGCGCGGCCGGCTGCTTCCAGACGCAGCGACAGCGCCGGCGAGTTGGTGCTGGTGTTGATCAGCAGCCGACCGCTTTCCAGGCGGGCAAGCACGCCGTCGGGGCCGAGCAGCACCTGTTCGAGAATGGCGTCGTTGGGCAGGGAGACGATCACCGCCTCGGCCTGGGGCAGCAGGGTCGCCAGGGACTCCATCGGCGTACCGTGGCGCTCGCCATCCTGCTGGTGTTCGGCATAGGCGCTGACCGTATAGCCGGCCTCGCGCAGGTTGGCAGCCATGCGCTGGGCCATGGCGCCGAAGCCGATGAAACCGATCGAGGGATGAGCGGACATGAGGGGAGCTCCCGGTAGAGGATGGTGGTATCTCGACTCCACCTCCAGGCCGGGGTTCCGCCACCAATAGCTTGGGCAACGTCTCGCGAGCTAGAGCCAAACAAGACACAACGACCAACGGGAGTGACAGCCAAAGGCTGGCACGAAGGGTGAGCGCCAGCGAATCAAAGACCTGAGGAAGCGGATCGGACCCGCGCTCGGGTTTACGAGTGGTAAATGAGCATTGCGACGGGGCCGCCTAGGCGGGGCTGGCGACCCAGGGTCTTTTCAACGCAGTTTGGCCGACGCGCAGCAGACGTTGCACCTAGATCCCGCTGAACCAGTTGTAGCCCTGGTCTTCCCAGTAGCCACCGGGATAGTCGTTGGTCACGAACAGCGCCTGGATGTGCTTGGGATTCTTGAAGCCGAGCTTGGTGGGTACCCGCAGTCGCAGCGGATAGCCGTAGTCCGGCGGCAGGGCCACCTCGCCGAAGTCCAGCGCCAGCAGGGTCTGCGGATGCAGCGCCGAAGCCATGTCGATGCTGGAGTAGTAACGGTCGGCGCACTTGAAGCCGACGTACTTGGCGCTGGTGTCGGCGCCGATCCGTTCGAGGAAGGTGCGCAGCGGCACCCCGCCCCACTGGCCAATGGCGCTCCAGCCTTCGATGCAGATGAAGCGGGTGATATCGGCGCGCTGCGGCAGGCGGCGCAGGTCTTCCAGGGTCCAGGCCTGCTTGTTGGCGACCAGGCCGGAGACCTCCAGGCGATAGTCGCTGAGGTCGACTTCGGGAACGTTGTATTCGGGGTAGAAGGCGTTGAAGGGAAAGGGATTGGTGATCTGGCTGGCGGCATAGGTCGGCGCCAGGCGCTCGCGGCCGAACAGCCAGGCCTGCACCCGGTCGTTGAAGCGCGACATCGACCAGAGCACCTTGTCGACGCTGTCGCCGTCCTGCAGGTTGCAGCCGCTGAGCATGGCCAGCGCGCCCACCGTCAGGCCCTGCTTGAGCAGCAGGCGCCGTTGCAGATTTTCCACCTGCCGCTGTTGCGCCGGTTCCAGGCGCAGGCGTTCACGCCGACTCATCGTTAACCTCCTCGTGCGCCCGACCGGTGATCATCGGCGGCAGGGTGCGGGGGACCAGTATGACCAGGGCCAGGTGCACGACGACAAAGGCGCCGATGCCGGCCATGGCGAAGAAGTGCACGTAGCGGGCGGTGTCGAAACCGCCAAGCAGAGCGGCCAATCCCTGCAGCTGCACGGGTTTCCAGATGGCCAGGCCGGAGAGCACCACCAGCACCCCGAGCGCCAGCACGCCCCAGTAGAGCAGGCGCTGCACGGCGTTGTAGGTGCCCAGCCGATGCCCCAGGCGCAGCCGTGCGGCAGCGATAAAATCGCGGCCGATGGCGCGTGGCGACAGCGGCAGGAAATCGCGCCGGAAGTGGCCGCTGAACAGGCCATAGAGCAGATAGATCAGGCCATTCACCAGCAGCAGCCAGAACACCGCCAGGTGCCAGGCGATGGCACCGCCCAGCCAGCCGCCAAGGGTCGCCCAGGCGGGAAAGGTGAAGGGGAACAGCGGCGAGGCGTTGTAGATCGCCCAGCCGCTCATGAACATGCAGGGCATCGCCAGGGCATTGAGCCAATGGGTGAGGCGCACCGGCCAGCGGTGCACCAGACGCCGTCGCGAGGTGGTCATGACTTTTCCCTCTTCACCGCGAGATGGAGGCAGTCGGTTGCCCGACCGCCGGGGGTCTTAGAACCTGTTCACGATCTCGCGAGCTAGAGACAAACAAGACGAGAATGGCTGAGGAAGCGGATCGGACCCGCGCTCGGGTTTACGAGCGGTAAATGAGCATTCCGACCGGGCTGGCGACCCAGGACATTTTCAACACAGTTTGGCCGACGCGCAGCAGACCGTGAATAGGTTCTTACATGGGCGGGGTGAAACCGTCCTTACCTACGGCCACGCCCTTGGCGTGCTTGCCGTCTTCGGCGGGGAACAGCACCACCTTGGCGCCGGGCTTGAGCAGGCTGCGGTCGCCCTTCTCGACATAGGCGATGGGCACGTCTTCCGGCACCACCAGCTGCTTCTCGCCGCCCTTGTACTGCACGGTCAGGGTGCGGCCGTTGGCTTTCTTGAGTTCGCCCACGGTGCCGTTGGTCATGGTGCCGGTGCTGCCATCGGCGTTTTCCCAGCCGTAATGGCCTTCGCCGGAGCCGCGCAGGCTGGCCTCGAACACCGTCACTTCCAGCGCCTTAAGGGTGCCGTCGGGCTGCGGCGTGGCGGCCGAGCCGATGAAGCTGTTGGCTTCGATGCGATCCAGGTTGGCCTTGGACACGGCGCGGTAGCTGGTCTTGTCATCCAGCATCAGGGTCTGGTGGGCACCGTTGCGGGTGGTGTAGGCCAGGGTGTCGCCCTGGACGCTGTCCACGGTGCCACGCATGGGCTTGACGGTGGGCATGGGCGCGGCCTGGGCCAGCAGGGCGCTGCTGGCGAGCAGCAGGGCAAGGGAACCGCGGAGCAGAGTCTGGGTACGCATGAAACCTCCTGGGATAGGGAATCGCCCCGCCACAGTGCGACGCGTGGGGGGTCAGCAAGATGACCGGCGAATGACAAAAATGTCACCCAGCGAAGCGACCGGAGGCCCTACCATGACGTCATGCACATTCTCCTCATCGAAGACGACCAGAAGACCGGCGAGTACCTGAAAAAGGGTCTTGGCGAGTCCGGCTACGCGGTCGACTGGACCCAGCACGGCGCCGATGGCCTGCACCTGGCTTTGGACGGCCGCCATGACCTGGTCATCCTCGACGTCATGCTGCCCGGCATCGACGGTTGGCAGATCATGGAAGTCCTGCGCAAGAAGCTCGACGTGCCGGTGCTCTTTCTCACCGCCCGCGACGGCCTGCAGGATCGCATTCGCGGCCTGGAGCTGGGCGCCGACGACTACCTGGTCAAGCCCTTCTCCTTCGTCGAGCTGCTGCTGCGCATCCGCACCCTGCTGCGCCGTGGCGTGGTGCGCGAGCCCGAGCACTTCCACCTGGCCGACCTGCAGCTGGACCTCCTGCGGCGACGGGTGACCCGTGGTGACGACCTCATCGTGCTGACCAACAAGGAATTCGCCTTGCTGCACCTGCTGCTGCGCCGCGAAGGCGAGGTGCTGTCGCGCACCCTGATCGCCGCCGAGGTCTGGGACATGAATTTCGACAGCGACACCAATGTGGTGGACGTGGCCATCAAGCGGCTGCGCGCCAAGGTCGACAACCCCTACCCGGTCAAGCTGATCCATACCGTACGCGGCATCGGCTACGTCTGCGAGGTGCGCCCTTGAGCGCGCGGTCACCCTCGCTGATCCTGCGCGCCACCCTGGGCTTCGCCCTGGTGGCGCTGCTCGCCGTGGGCGGCGCGGGGGCCTTTCTCTACCACAGCCTGGAACGTACCGTGCTGGAGCGCGCCGACTACGCCCTGCTCGGCCGCCTGGCGCATTTTCGCAGCCTGCTCAGCGCCGACCTGTCGCTGGAGACCCTGGGGCGCAGTCCGCAGCTGTTCGCCAACATGCTGGGCAACGAACAGGATGTCTTTCTCATCGGCACGCCGGGCACCAAGCCGGTGATCGCCTCCAATCCGCTGCAGATCGCCCTCCCCGACCTGGCCGTGGTGCCGCAGACGCGGCGGCCGACCCGGGCCGATCTGCGCGAAGGCCGGCTGGCCGACGGGACCCGCTGGCGCGCGGCGCGGGTCGCGGTCAACACCCCCGAAGGCCCGGTGGAACTGACCGCCGCCCATGTACTGCGCAACGAGGACACCACCCTGGCCGATTTCCGGCTGGGGCTGCTCGGTGCCGTGACCCTGGCCTTCCTCGCCACCGCCGGGCTCGGCTATCTGCTGCTGCGGCGCGGCCTGGCGCCGCTGCGGCGCATCGCCCGCCATGCCGGCGGCATCACCCCGACCCGGCTGGCCGCGCCCCTGGAGCTGGCCGATGCCCCGCGCGAGCTGCAGCCGCTGGTGGAAAACTACAATGCCATGCTGGCGCGGCTGGCCGACGGCTATGGCCGGCTGGTGCAGTTTTCCGCCGACCTCGCCCACGAGATCCGCACCCCGATCAATGCCCTCATGGGCCATACCGAGGTCGCTCTGCGTCAGGTGCGCAGCAGCGAGGACTACCAGACGCTGCTGGCGTCCAACCTGGAAGAGCTGGAGCGTATCTCGCGGTTGGTGGAGAGCATCCTCTTCCTCGCCCGCGCCGACGATGCCCAGGCGGTGCTGACCCCGCAGCCGCTGCAACTGGACGAAGAACTGGCGCGCATCGCCGACTATTTCGAAGGTCCGGCCGACGAGCGCGGCCTGCGCCTGGTGGTGGCCGGTGGCGGCCAGGTGGTCGCCGATCCGCTGATGCTGCGCCGCGCCCTGAGCAACCTGGTGGCCAATGCCATTCGCTACGCCGAGCCGGATGGCGAGATCCGCCTGCAGGCGGACGGCGAGCGCATCTGCGTCAGCAATGCCGGCCCCGCCCTGGCGCCGGCGCATCTGCAACGGCTGTTCGACCGCTTCTATCGCGCCGATCCCTCGCGTCATCAGCCCCATGATTCCAACGGCCTGGGCCTGGCCATCGTCGCGGCGATCATGCGCCTGCACGGCGGTCGTGCCGAGGTCGAGCAGAATGAACGGGGCATCCATTTCAGCCTGGTCTTCCCGACCCCGGCAGCCTGAACCGCGACCTATCGCTCAAACCACGCAACCGCCCGTCACCAAAGGACTTTTTCCGCTTGCCCAGGCGGGCTATGGGCTGCATCGACCCGCCCACTACTGTACATTCATCTACCTCAGGCAATAAGCAAGGGTGGTAGGCGATGAGCGTGGATGTCGAACTGGTGCTGGCCGGCAAGATCGGCTTCGCGGCGCACCAGAACGCGGTGCCCGTGCTGCGCGAATTGCGCCTCACCCACAGCGGCCAGGACGCCCTCGCCGACCTCAGTCTGACGGTCACGGCCGAGCCGGCCTTCGTGGTCCCGCGCACCTGGCACCTTGAGCGCCTGGATCCCCAGGGCACCCTCTATCTCGATGATCGCGACCTCGAATTCGACGCTGCCCTGCTCGGCAGCCTGCAGGAGAGCCTGGTCGCCCAGCTGACCTTCACGGTGCGCCAGGGCGAGACGCTCCTGCAGACGCGGCGCTATCCGGTCGAGCTGCTGGCACGCAACCAGTGGGGTGGCGTGGACAGCATGCCGGAACTGGCGGCGGCCTTCGTCATGCCCAACGATCCGGCGGTGGATCGCCTGCTGGGCGCGGCCGCCGAAGTCTTGCGTCGCGCCGGCAAGTCCACGGCGCTGGACGGGTACCAGAGCGGCTCGCGGCGGCGCGTCTGGGAGCTGGGCTCGGCGCTCTGGTCGGCACTGTGCGGTCTGCAACTGACCTATGCGGTGCCGCCGGCCAGCTTCGAGCGCCAGGGCCAGAAGATCCGCACGCCGGGCAGCATCCTCGACGGTGGCCTGGCCACCTGCCTGGATCTCGCCCTGCTCGCCTGCGCGGCGCTGGAACAGGCCGGCCTCAATCCGCTGCTGGTCATCACCCGCGGCCATGCCTTCGCCGGGGTCTGGCTGCAGCCCCAGGAATTCGCCCAGTTGCTCACCGACGACGCCGAGCCGGTGCGCAAGCGGGTAGCGCTCAAGGACCTGCTGGTCTTCGAGACCACCCAGGCCACCGCCTCGCCGCCGCCGTCCTTCAGTCAGGCCATGCAACTGGCCGAGCGGCAGCTGGACGACGAGACCTTCGTACTGGCCCTGGACGTCCGCCGTGCCCGCCTGCAGCGCATCCGTCCGCTGGCGGTGCCCGGCCAGCCGGCCAGCAACGCGGACGGCCTGCTGCTGCCGGGCGAGGCCCTGGAAGAGGCCCCACCGCTGCCGGCGTTCGACGTGGACGTCGAGGCGGCACCGACCACCCCGGTCGGGCGCCTGGCGCTGTGGCAGCGCAAGCTGCTCGACCTCACCACCCGCAATCGCCTGCTGCACGTGCCGGACAACGCCCGCAGCGTGCCCCTGCTCTGCCCCGAGCCGGCGGCGCTGGAGGATCGCCTGGCCGAGGGCCGGGCGCTGCGCCTGGTGCCGCTGCCGGACCTGGCGGTGAGCGGCCGCGACGCCGTGCTGCACGAAGCCCGCGAACACGAGAATCTCGCCGACGAATACGCCCGCGGCGCCCTGGCCCGCGGCGAGGTGGTCGCCCCCCTGGATGCGACCAGGCTGGACGCAGCCCTGGTGGAACTCTATCGCCGCGCCCGCAGCGATCTCGACGAGGGCGGCGCCAACACCCTCTACCTGGCGCTGGGGTTCCTGCGCTGGAAAAAGGCCGCCGACGATCCCAAGCACTACCGCGCGCCGCTGATCCTGCTGCCGGTACGCCTGGAACGGCAGAGCGCCGCCAGCGGCATCACCCTGCACCTGTTCGAGGACGAGCCGCGCTTCAACCTGACCCTGCTGGAGCTCCTGCGCCACGACTTCGACCTGGACATCCCCGGGCTCGACGGCCCGCTGCCCGGCGATGGCAACGGCATCGACGTGGACGGCATCTGGACCAAGGTGCGGCGTGCGGTGCGCGACCTGCCCGGCTTCGAGGTCAGCAGCGAATTGCTGCTGGGCCAGTTCTCCTTCGCCAAGTACCTGATGTGGAAGGACCTCACCGAACGCAGCGACCAGCTGCTGGAAAGCCCGCTGGTGCGCCACCTGCTGGAACGTACCGCGGAATCCGGCGCCTACCTCAGCGGCGGCAGCTTTCCCCGCGAGCGCGAGCTGGATCGCCAGGTCACCCCGGCCGAACTCTTCACCCCGCTGCCGGCGGATTCCTCGCAGCTGGCGGCGGTGCTGGCCTCGGCCGGTGGCCAGGATTTCGTGCTCGACGGCCCACCCGGCACCGGCAAGTCCCAGACCATCGCCAACATGATCGCCCACAACCTGGCGCTGGGTCGGCGGGTGCTGTTCGTCGCCGAGAAGCGCGCGGCGCTGGACGTGGTGTATCGCCGCCTGGAGGCCCAGGGGCTTGGCGAGTTCTGCCTGGAACTGCATTCGAGCAAGGCCTCCAAGGCCGAGGTGCTCAAGCAGCTGGAGCGCGCCTGGGATACCCGCGACGGCCTCGACGAAGAGGAATGGCTGGTCGAGGCCGCCGAGGTGGAACGCCTGCGCGATCGCCTCAATGCCGTGGTGGAGCGCCTGCACCGGCGCTGGCCCAACGGCCTAACCCTGCAGCAGAGCATCGGTCGGGTACTGCGCGACGCCGCCCCCGATACCCCGCGCCTCGCCTGGTCCAACGCCGACGCCCATGACGCCGAGGGCCTGGCCGAGTTGCGCAACGCCGTGCGGCGCCTGGCCCTGCACGCCGAGACCGGCCGCAGCCTGGCGGCGGATTTTGCCCTCTTGCCGGCCCATCCCTGGTCCAACGCCTGGCAGGATGCCCTGGTCAGCGCCGCCGAACGGCTGCGCGACACCCAACACGCCTTGCAGCAGGCGCGGCAACGCCTGCGCGATGTCCTTGGTCTGCCACTGGCGGACCAGGTGGCGCCCCGTCGCCTGCTGGACTTCGCCGAACTGCTGCAGAACGCCGCTGGCCAGGACCTGGCCTTCGCCTTCGGGCCTGGCGCTGCCGAGCGTCAGCGCCAGCTGGGGCGCGCCCTGGAGTTGCTGCGCGACTACCAGACGCTGGAGCGCGAGCTGTCGGTGCCCTATGCCGCCGAAGCCTGTCGCCGTGTCGCCCTGACCCAGCTGGAAACCGCCTGGGACGCCGCCGGGCAGCGCTTCTGGATCTTCGCCAGCCGCGCCCAGCGACAGGTCACCCAGGATCTCGCTCGCCAGGGCGAAACCCAGGGTCAGCCCGATGTGGCTGCCGATCTGCCGCGGCTGCGGCGTCAGCGCACCCTGCTCACCGAATTGGACGAGTTGACGCCCACCCTGGCCGGCATCAGTGGCTGGCAGGGTGTCACCAGCGATCTCGACGCCCTGCTCGCGCGCCGCGTCCTGGCGGAAAGACTGAGCGCGGCGCTGCCGACCCTGGCGGAAACCCCCGAGCAGCTGCTGGCCCTGCGCCAGGCGGCGGCGCGCCGGTTGCAGCATCCCGAGGACCAGCCGGTGGACACCACCCTGGCCCCGGCCAGCGGTGCCTTCGCCGAGGCCCTCGACGCGGCCGAAGCCGCCCGCCAGGCATTCGCCGCGCAGGCGGGATTGGCCAGTGACACCGCCGCCGCCGAGCTGGTGCGTACCGCTGCCGCGCTGCTGCGTCAGCCGGGTCGGCTCAAGGCCTGGTGCGACTGGCAGCGGGTCCGCGAAGAAGCCAACGGCCTCGGCCTGGCAACGCTGATCGCGCGCGCCACGGCCGCTTCGGTCGAGGACCTGGCAGCCCTGTTCGAAACCGCCTATGCCCGCTGGTTCGCCGCCACCGCGCTGGACGCCGAGCCGCTGCTGCGCGACTTCGTCCCGGCCGAGCACGAGAGCGATATCCAGGCCTATCGCCGGCTGGACGATCGCCTGCAGACCCTGGCCGTGCGCCATATCCGCGCCCTGCTCTGCCACGGCCTGCCACCGAAGAACGACGCGGCGCGCCAGGGCGGCGGCTTCGCCGTGCTCAAGCACGAACTGCAGAAGCAACGCCGACACAAGCCGCTGCGTCAGCTGGCCCTGGAAATGGGTGACGCCCTGGCGCGACTGGCGCCCTGCATGCTGATGAGTCCGCTGTCCATCGCCCAGTACCTGCCGCCGGACGGCGGTCTGTTCGACCTGGTGATCTTCGACGAAGCTTCGCAGATCGCCCCCTGGGACGCGGTGGGTGCCATCGCCCGCGGCGTGCAGGTGGTGATCGCCGGCGACCCCCGGCAGATGCCGCCAACGCGCTTCTTCGACCGCGCCGCCGGCGAGGACGACACCGCCGAGGACCTGGAAAGCATCCTCGACGAATGCCTGGGCGCCGGCATCTACAGCCACAGCCTCAACTGGCACTACCGCAGTCGCCACGAGAGCCTGATCGCCTTTTCCAACCACCACTACTATGACGGCAAGCTCATCACCTTTCCTGCCCCGGAGATCCGTCCGAGCGCGGTGGAATGGCGGCGGGTCGACGGCGTCTACGCCAAGGGCAAGGGGCGGCACAATGCCCTGGAGGCCCAGGCCATGGTCGCCGAGGCGGTCAAGCGCCTGCTCGATCCGGCCTTTGCCGGCCTCAGCCTGGGCATCATCACCCTCAACAGCGAACAGCAGCGGCTGGTCACCGACCTGCTCGACCGGGCGCGCCAGCAGCACCCGGAGATCGAGGCGCACTTCGCCGAAGACCTGGCCGAGCCGGTGGTGGTGAAGAATCTGGAAACGGTCCAGGGCGACGAGCGCGACCTGATCATGCTCGGCATCGGCTTCGGTCCCACCGAGCCCGGCGCCAATACGATGTCGATGAACTTCGGGCCGCTGAATAAGGACGGTGGCTGGCGGCGCCTCAACGTCGCCGTGACCCGGGCGCGGCGGGAGATGCTGGTGTTCTCCTCCTTCGATCCGGGGCTGATCGACCTCAATCGCACCAATGCCCGCGCCGTGCGCGATCTCAAGCTGTTCCTGGAGTTCGCCCAGCGCGGCCCCCAGGCCCTGGCGGCGGCGGTCAAGGGTTCACTGGGTGGGCACGACTCGCCGTTCGAGGAAGCCGTGGCCCAGGCGCTGCAGGCCAAGGGCTGGCAGGTGGTGCCGCAGATCGGCGTGTCGCGCTTCCGCATCGACCTGGGCATCGTCCACCCCGACCGCCCGGGCGACTACCTGGTGGGTATCGAATGCGACGGCGCCACCTATCACAGCGCCGCCACCGCCCGTGACCGCGACAAGACCCGCAGCGCCATCCTCCAGGGCCTCGGCTGGACGCTCCTGCGCGTCTGGTCCACCGAATGGTGGATCGACCGCGCCGGGGCGACCGAACGATTGCATGGGGAGATCGAGAAGCTGCTGGAGGCGTCGCGGACGAAGGGTTAAGGGGCTGTTGGGCTTCGCGGCGCTCAGCGCCAACCTAAGTTGGTTAACCTGGTGCCGTAGGTTGGGCTGAGGCGGCTCCATCGCCGAAGCCCAACAGTCCGGGGTTGACCCTGGCACCGTTGGTGGGGGCAACCCGCCCCCCCCCCCCCACCCCCCGGGGGGGGGGGGGGGTGGGGGGGGGTTTTAAAATCTGACGCGGCC
>NZ_JASCON010000087.1:0-22860 GCF_029959585.1 Pseudomonas sp. PS02302 | reverse complement strand
CCTGGAAGATGGTGCCGACGCGGACGCCGCGCAGTTCGCGCAGGCGGCCTTCCGGCAGTCGATGCAGGTCGGTCCCGGCCAGCAGCGCCGCGCCGCGGGCGATACCCAGTGACGGTGGCAGCAGCCGCAGCAGCGAGAGCGCCGTGACGCTCTTGCCACTGCCCGACTCGCCTACCAGGGCGAAGGTCTCGCCACGGGCGATGGCCAGGCTCAGGCCACGGACCGCCTGCCGTGTGCCCTCCTCGCCCTCGACCAGTATCTCCAGATCGCGAATCTCCAGCACCGGGGTCATGGTTGCACCTCCCCCTGGCCGGGGCGACGTCCGAGCCAGGCGGATCTCAGCCGGCGACTGCGCGGATCGAAGGCGTCGCGCACGGCATCGGCGAACAGATTGGCCGCCAGCACCAGGGCCAGCATGAAGGCGAAGGCGCTGAGCAGATTCCACCAGATCATCGGGGTACGGGACATCTCGGTCCGGGCATCGTTGATCATGGAGCCGAAGGAATTCATGGTCGGGTCGACGCCGATGCCCAGGTAGGACAGCACCGCCTCGTAGAGCACCAGGCTGGAGAACTCCAGGGTCAGGGTGATGAGCACCAGGTAGAAGACGTTGGGCAGCAGGTGCCGACGCAGGATAGTGAAGTGGGATACGCCAAAGGCTCGTGCGGCCTGGACGTATTCCAGCTCGCGCAACTTGAGCGCCTCGGCGCGTAGCAGACGGCACAGCCCGGCCCAGCCGGTGAGACCGAGAATCAGGCAGAGCATGAAGAGGCGCAGGTCGGCCCGCGCCGCACCGGTGTCGAACAGCTCGGGATGGCGGTCGATGAACACCTGCATCATCAACACGCAGGCCGCCACCAGTAGCACCCCGGGGATGGAGGTCAGGGTGGTGTAGAGGTAGGTGATGACGTCGTCCACCCGGCCCTTGAAATAGCCGGCGGCCAGGCCGAAGCCGATCGCCGGCGGCAGCATGGCCAGGGTGGTCAGGCTGCCGATGACGAAGGCGGTGCGGATGCTCTTGAGCGACTGGTAGAGGACGTCGTTGCCGGTGCTGTCGGTGCCCAGCACGTGATAGCCGCTGGCCAGGGCGATCACGCTGCCGGTCACCAGGCAGACGCCCAGCCAGGTCAGCAGGATGGCGCGCCAGGGAGTGGCGGTGTGGCCACGGAGGATGAGTCCGCAGCGGACCGCGAAAACACCCGTCTCGCGCAACCGTGCCGCCGCCAGCGCCGCGGTGGCCAGGGCCAGCGCCAGGCCGCCGAGCAGGCCCAACGTCAGTCGCTTGAGAAGATCGCCCCGCCACTCGGTAGCGGGATCGCTCAAGGTGGTACCGGCATGCTTGAGGCGCGGGAAGTCGCGCAGCGGCAGGCCCTCGGGGCTGGTACCCAGGGTTTCCTTGGTGAACTGGTGGGTGGCGAGTGGCGCGGAATAGGTCTTTTCGCGCAGGGTCAGGCTGGTGTCGGCCAGCAGGCCATCGAGGGCCGAGAGCACCGTGGGCGAATAGATCGGCGCCGTGGCGCCGGGCGTGGCGGGTAGTTGCGGCCGGTAATGAACGGAATCCAGCAGGGCGATGGCGACGAAGCTGGCCAGCACCACGGCCGCGCTCATCGCCGGCGCATCCTGCAGCACCCGCCGCCAACTCGCGCGCAGGGCTGGCTGGCGACGCGCGCGCCAGGCATAGACCAGGGTACCGGCCACCAGCAGGTAGAGGGCGAGGTCGGTCCAGAGCAAGACGAATTTCGGCATGGCGGCTACCTGAAGCGAACGCGCGGATCGGCGAGGGTGTAGGACAGGTCCGCCAGGATCAGGCCGACGATGTAGAGCACCGAGCCGAGGAACACCATGGTACGGACCACGGCGAAGTCCTGGCCGTTGATGGCGTCGATGGTGTAGCTGCCCAGGCCGGGAATGCCAAAGAAGGATTCGGCGATCAGGCTGCCCATGATCAGCAGCGGAATGGCCGAGACCACGCCGGTAAGGATTGGCAGCGCCGCATTGCGCAGCACATGGCGCAACAGCACCTGGCGCTCGGCCAGGCCCTTGGCGCGGGCGGTGCGCACATAGTCCTTGCCGATCTCTTCGAGAAACAGCGCGCGATAGAAGCGTGCCTGGCTGCCCAATCCGGAAATCACCGCGACCAGCACCGGCAGCGCCAGGAAGCGCAGCAGATTCCAGCCTTCTTCATAACCCGAATAGGGCACCAGCCGCAGGATCTTCGCGAACAGCCACTGGCCGGCGATGATGTAGAACAGCGAGGAGATCGACAGTAGCAGCACGCAGAGCACCACGCCCCAGAAGTCCAGGCGGGTGGCGCGAAAGAACACCAGCAGGAGGGCGAAACCGATGCTGGCGACCAGACCGAGGACAAAGGTCGGCAGCGCCAGCGCCAGGCTCGGTCCGGCGCGCTCGGCGATCTCCCGGCCGATGTCGCGACCGCTGTCGGAGGTGCCGAAGTCGAACACCAGCAGACTGACCGACCGGTCGAAGAAGAGGGTATCGGTAAGCTGCTCCATTCCTTCACGGGTGGTATTGATGAGCAGTGGCTTGTCGTAGCCGTGCTCTGCCTTCCAGTCCTCGATGGCTTCGGCGGTGACGTACTTGCCACCGATGGCCAGACGCGCCATGTCGTCCGGGGTGTTGACGGTAAAGAACAGCAGGAAGGTCAGCAGATTCACCCCGATCAGGATGAGCACGCCATAGGCCAGGCGCCGCAGCAGATAGCCGATCATGACCGCCCCTCCCCGGTGTCGTCGCCAAAGGCGGTCTGGCGCTCGCGGCGCCGGAGGCTGCGCCAGGCCGGCCAGGCCAGCAGCAATGCCACGCCCAAGAGCAGCCACAGCGGCCAGAGCACCGGCCGGTTCCACTCCAGCACCTTGCGCTCGCGCAGCGCCGGGTCCAGGCGCAGATAGCGCAGCTGATCGCGCACCATCTGGGTCGGCTTGGCGTTGTAGACCCACTGTTGATAGGCCCCGGCCGACAGGGGATTCCAGCCGAACAGCCAGGGTGCGTCCTGCTGCACGAGGGCGACCATGCGCCGGATCAGGGCGACCTTTTCCGGACCATCGTCGAGACTCTTCATCTGCTCGAACAGCCGGTCGTATTCGGCATTGCTGTAGTTGCCGGCATTCTCGCCACCGTGCTTGGCCTTGCCCTGGGGACCGTAGAAGAGGAAGAGGAAGTTCTCGGCATCGGGATAGTCGGCGTTCCAGCCCCAGAAGAAGATCTGCGCCGCGCCCTTGCGCATCTTGTCCTGGAATCTGTTGTAGTCCGAGCCGCGCAATTCCAGCTGGATACCCAGCTTGGCGGTCTGCTGGCGCATCCAGTCGAACATGGCGCTGTCGCCACTGCTCTGGGCGTCGTATTGCAGGATCAGCGGCCGCCCGCTGCTGGCGTCGCGGCCGTCGGGATAGCCGGCGTCGGCCAGCAGTTGCCTGGCCTCTTCGATGGGCCGCCGCTCGGGCTTGCCATCCACCAACCGATAGACCACCGGGTTGCTGCCGGCCGGCGGCGCCTCATAGCCCAGCACCCCCGGCGGCAGCGGGCCATTGGCGACCAGGCCGTTACCGTTGAGGAAGACGGTGATGTAGCTCTCCCAGTCGAAGGCGATGGACAGCGCCTGGCGCAGCTTGCGATTGCGTGCCTGTTGCTCGGGTGTGGCGCCCTGCCCCACCACCGGATCCAGCCAGTTGAAGCCCAGGTACCAGTTGGACGCCTCCACCGCGGTGGGCAACTTGAGGCCGCGCTCGCGATAGAGTTCGGCGGAATCGGCCGAATCACCGGCCTTGGTGCGCAGCGCCACGCCATATTCGCCGCGCTCGACCTGGGGGGTGTCGTAGTAGCCCTGGATGAACTTGCCCATCAGCGGCACCCCTTCCTTTTCCAGGCTGAACACCGCGCGGTCGATCAGCGGCATGGGCTTGCCGCAGTCGTCCAGCCGGCCCTGTTCGCGATCCTCGGGCTCTCCCTCGCAGGGATAGGGATCGGCGTGATAATTGGGATTGCGCGCCAGCACATGGCGGCGATTGGGGATGGATTCGGCCAGCCGATAGGGCCCGGTGCCCACCGGCCAGCTGTTGAAACCGAGATTGTGCTCGGTCATGCCCGGCTGGCTGTAGAAGCGATCCGCCTCCCAGGGCACCGGCGCGGCGAAGGTCATGGCCAGCCAGTAGCTGAACTGGGGGTACTTGCCGATCACCCGCAGGCGCAAGGTGTGCTCATCCAGCACCTCGACCCCGGGCAGCTCACCCTGGCGCAGGTCCAGCCAGGGCAGCGGCGCGCCCTTGGGCAGGCTGGCGCGCAGAGCCTTGTCGGCAGCGCGCAGGCCTTCACCAAAGGCCTGCATGCCCACCAGATGCTCGGCGAAGATGGCATAGCTGGGCGAGACCAGCCGCGGACTGGCCAGGCGGCGCAGGCCATAGGCATAGTCGGCGGCGGTCAGGGCGCGGCTGCCGGTCTCGGAAAAGTCGGGGATCTGGTAGCGATCGGCCAGGTCGGCAGGCTGGATCGGGAAGTAGCGGTAGTGGCCCTGGGCATCCCGGGCAAAGGCCGGATGAGGCGCATAGCGGGCGTCGCGGCGGATGGGGATGTCGTAGACGCTCTGAGCGATCTGCGCCGGCGGTGCATCATCCGGCAGGCGCCGGCCCTGGGCGTCCAGGTAATAGGGTGCGATCACCCGCTCCGCGCCGCGGGGGATCAGCTCGTAGGGCCGCTTGAAGTAGTGGTAGCCGTAGAGCGGTTCATAGATGTTGTAGGTGAAGTTGGTCTCGTCACCGGAATAGGAACTGGCCGGATCGAGGTACTTCGGCGAACGGGTGGTGAAGGCGGTATAGAGGGTATTCTGGCCTTCGGCGCCAGCGCGGTAGGGGCTGTTGATCGGCGTATCGGGTGAACAGCCACCGAGCAGCGCCAGGGTCAGGAGTGCGAGGAGTTGTCTGGACAGTCTGGGCATCGCGTTCCTGCACCGAAAGAGACCTGAGGCGGCAGCATCCGCCTAAACCACCAAGCTTGAGCTATTTTCCCGCGAGGCGCAGCACCCCATGCAATCCCGGAAAGATTTCGACAAGATCGCCCACTGGTCCCAGCTCCAGGCTCCGGACGGCCCCGGCTATCCCGACAGTGACGAGCGCTTTTCCCTGGGCGCCGCCTTCGGCCGCCACTTCGGCTTCGCCCGCCTGGGTATCCACCATGAATGGCTGCCACCCGGCCGGCGCACCTCAAGGCCCCATGCCGAGGCGACCGAAGACGAATTCGTCTATGTGATCGCCGGTCATCCCACCGCCTGGATCGACGGCCACGTCCACCGGCTCAAGCCAGGCGACGGCGTGGGCTTCAAGGCCGGCGACGGTGTTGCCCATACCTTCATCAACGAGACCACGGAGCCGGTGGAACTGCTGGTCGTGGGCGATACCAGCCGAGCGGATAATCGGCTGCACTATCCGCTGCATCCGGAATACACCGCAGGTCTGGGGGATAAGCAGTGGCGGGAGTGTCCGCAGCGGGAGTTGGGGCCGCATGCGGGTGAGGCCCGGAAGTCTAGCGACTAGGCACAGTCATTGGGCATGGCCTCTCCCACCTGCCGCGCTCGAAGGCTAGCCCCGGCCGTTGGGCTTCGGCGATGGAGCCGCCTCAATCCAACCTACGAAGCCCAACATGACCTCAGCCAGCACCTTTGCGCGTGATCTGTGGGAGCGCCCCCTCGCCCTTGGGGAGAGGGTTGGGGTGAGGGTCGGCGGCTCAGGCTTTGCGCGCCTGGGCCGCGCTCACTGCCGCGCGTAGCGCCAGCAGGTAGCTGTCCACGCCGAAGCCGGCGATCTGCCCCAGCACGATCTCGGCGAATACCGAGTGATGGCGGAAACTCTCACGCGCGTGGATGTTAGACATGTGCAGCTCCACCACCGGCACGGTAAGGATCGCCAGGGCGTCGCGGATGCCATAGCTGTAGTGGGTCCAGGCGCCGGCGTTGATCAGTACCGCGTCGACGCCCTCCTCATAGCCCCGATGGATGCGCTCCACCATCGCCCCTTCGTGGTTGCTCTGGAAGCTTTCCACCTCGACGCCCAGTTCCGCGCCCAAGGCCGTCAGCCTGGCGTCGATCTCGGCCAGGGTCACGGTGCCGTACTGCAGCGGATCGCGCTTGCCGAACATGTTGTGGTTGATACCGTGCAGCATCAGGATCTTCATGGGTCCGCTCAGGTCAGGGGGAGGGTCAGCTGGTCGATGACCGGCCGGGTCTCGGGGCGCACGCCGCGCCACCAGGCGAAGGCTTCGGCGGCCTGTTCCACCAGCATGCCCACGCCGTCCGCCAGTTGCGCCACGCCTTGCTCCCGGGCGAGGCGCAGGAAGGGCGTCAGACCCTTGCCGTAGGCCAGTTCATAGGCCAGCGCCGCCTTGGTGAAGACGCCTGCCGGCACCGGCGGCAGTTCGCCAACCAGGCTGGCGGAGGTGGCGTTGATCACCAGATCGAAGGTCTCCCCTTCCAGAGCCGCGTAGCTCCGCACGCTCAGCAGCGGGTGCCCGATCTCCTGAGCTAGCCCAGCCGCCTTCCGCCCATCGCGATTGGCCATCACCAATTCCGTCGGTCCGGCGGCGAGAAAGGGCAACAGGGCGCCACGCACCGCACCACCGGCGCCCAGCAACAGCACCCGCTTGCCGGCCAGGGGTTGACCGAGATTGACCTCGATGTCGCGCAGCAGGCCGATGCCGTCGAAGTTCTCCGCCAGCACCCGCTCGCCCTCGAACTTCAGGGCGTTGGCCGCCCGGGCCAGCCGTGCCCTTTCGCTGGACTCGGTGGCCAGCTGGAAGGCCTGCAGCTTGAACGGCGCGGTCACGTTCAGGCCCTGCCCGCCCTGGGCGCGAAAGCGCTGCACGTCGCCAGCGAAGTCCTCCGGCGAGCCCTCGATGGCGCCGTATTCCAGGTCCTGCCCGGTGGTGGCGGCGAACAGGCCATGGATCAGCGGCGACTTGGTGTGGTTGATCGGGCGGCCGATCACCGCGTAGTGGTCGGTCATGCGCAGGGCTCCTGGCTGAACAGCACGCCGTCGGCCTGCAGCCGGGCGATGTCTTCCGCGCTGTAGCCCAGGCTCTGGGCGACGGCAGCGTTGTGCTCACCGAGGTCCGGCGCCACCTGCTGGATGGTGGTGTCGCACTCGGAAAAGCGGAACGGCAGATTGGGCATGCGCAGGGTGCCGAAGCGCGGGTGCTGCTGTTCCTGGATCATGCCGCGCGCCTTGATCTGCGGATCCGCGATCACCTCGTCGATGCGCTGCACCTTGGCACAGGGCACGTCGATCTCGTCGAGCAGGGCCAGCAGCCGTGCGACCGGATTGGCCGCCACCCAGGCCTTGACGATGGGCAGGATGGCTTCGCGGTGGGCGTTGCGGCCGGTGGAGGTGTGGAAGCGCAGGTCGCTGCCAAAGCCCGGCTGGTTCGCGTCCTGCTCGACCAGGGCGGCGAAGCGCTTCCAGGAGTCGTCCACCTGGGCGGCGATCACCAGGTCGCCGTCCTGGGCGCGAAACACGCCATAGAGGGTCGAGGTGGGCATGTCGTGGCCGGTCTGCTGCGGCAGGATCTCGCCGCCGGACAGGGTATAGCACTGCACCGCGTACTCGTGCATCGATACCAGGGTGTCGTACAGCGCCATGTCGATGTGCTGGCCACGCCCGCTGGTGACCCGGCCCAGCAGCGCCGCGTTGATGGCGGCCACCGCATGGGCGCCGGTGTACATGTCGCCCAGGGAGATGCGCAGCAGCGGCGGCGCCTCGCCCGGCGTGCCAACCATCTGCATGATGCCGCTCTTGGCCTCGGCGATCAGCCCGAAGCCGGCGCGATGGGCGTCCGGTCCGGTGTGGCCGTAGGCGGAAATCGAGCAGTACACCAGTCGCGGATTGCGCGCCGACAGCTCCGCATAGCCCAGGCCGAGCCTGTCCAGGGCGCCGGGTCGGTAGTTCTCGATGAAGACGTCGGCGCTGTCGCAGAGCTGCTGCATGAAGGCCTTGCCGCGCGGGTCCTTCATGTTGACGCTGACCCCCTGCTTGCCCATGTTGAGTTGCAGGAAATAGCCGCTCTGCTGGTCGTCGAGGACGAAGGCGTGCTGGCGGCCGGCATCGCCGCTGCCGGGCCGCTCCACCTTGATCACCTCGGCGCCCAAGGCCGCCAGGCAGCGTCCCACGTAGGGGCCGGCGAGGAAGTGGCTGTAGTCGATGACCCTTAGGCCTTGTAGCGGCAGTGGCTGGCTCATACCGCACCCTCCCGCCGCGGCACCATCAGCCGGTGTTCGCCGCGCTGGACCACTTCCCCCTTCTGGTTGATCAGCTCCGAGGGCAGCACCACGATGCCCCAGCCCGGCTTGCTCTTGCTCGGGCGCATGGACCCCACGCGTACCCTGACGTGCAATTCGTCGCCGACGCGGATCGGCAGGAGGAAGTCCCAGGTCCAGCCCAGCGACATGCCTGGCAGGAAGCGGTAGTCGCACTGGGTCTTGAGACCGTCGGCGATGGACAGCCCCATCAGGCCATGAGCGACCAGGCCGCCGAAGTGGCTGGCATTGGCATAGGCCTCGTCGACATGGACCGGGGTATGGTCGCCGGTGAGGTCGGCGTAGGCCAGGATGCGCTCCCTGGTGACCTGGTAGCTCGGCGTGAGCGCCTCGTCGCCCTCGCGGGCATCCTCGAAATATTTTTCCTGTACGGTCATGGTCGCTGTCACTCGGCTTGACGGGCGTTGACGGCCAGGGCGTCGTGCACGGCGCGGGCCGGCACGGCCTGGATGAATTCCAGCGCCAGGCCATCGGGCAGGCGCAGCCAGTTGTGGCCCTGGGGCAGTTGCTCCACCCCCTCGAAGCGCCGGGCCGCGGCCAGGGCGGCATCGAGGTCCTCGCACATCAGTCCCAGATGACCCAGGCGCCCCTCGGGGCCTTCGAAGTCAGGCTTGCTCATGAATTGCATCCCGCCCAGCGTCCAGTACTGACTGGGCGCCTCGACCGTGCCCTGCACCTCGCGCAGGGTCATGCCGAACACCTCGTGGAAGAAGCGGATATGCCAGTGGATGTCCTTCACCCAGATGGCCACGTGTTCCAGATAGGCCTTGGGAATGCTCATGGTTTGGCGTCCTCTTGTTGTCGATCGGCCAGGGCGCGCTCGATACCCTTGATGCAGGCGACCAGGGTGGCGTTGACCGGCGTGGGCACGCGGTACTGCTGGCCGAGCCGCACCACCGCGCCGTTGATGAAGTCGATTTCGGTGATGGAGCCCTTCTGCAGGCTCTGCAGCAGGGAGGTCTTGAAGGACGTCGGCAACCCTTCGCGTGCCAGCTCCCAGGCCGCCTGGGGCTCGCGCAGGCCCAGCTCGACTCCGGCGGCGCGGGCCACCGCGATGGCCTCGGCGACCGCCTGCAAAGCGGTGTCGCGCAGCAGTGGCTCGCTGTAGAGCTGGCCATAGGTGAGCTGGGTGATGCCGGTCAGGGCGCCGGTGGCGACGTTGACCAGCAGCTTGTCCCAGAGGGTGCCGCGGATGTTGCTGCTGACCGTGGTAGCCAGTCCCGCGTCCTCGAAGACCGCGGCGACGGCCTGGACGCGCGCGGAGAGCTGGCCGTCGAGTTCGCCGATGAGCGTGCGCTTGCCCACTACCCCGCTGCGAATTCGCCCGGGGCCGAGCAGCACGCCACCGACATAGGTCTTGCCGGCGATCACTCGCTCCTGGCCGACGATCTCGGCCAGCAGCTCTTCGTGGCCGAGGCCGTTCTGCAACGACAGCACCAGGGTATGCGGACCGACCAGCGCCCGGGCATCGCTCATGGCCGCTCGGGTGGCGAAGGACTTGACCAGCACCACCACCAGATCCACTACCCCGACCGTCTCGGCGCTGACCGCCGCCCGCACCTGAACCCGGCGCCTGCCATCGGTGGTCTCGATGTCCAGGCCGTCATGGGCGACCGCCTCGATATGGGCATTAGGGCGGTTGAGCAGCCAGGTCTCGTGTCCCGCCTCGCTCAACCAGGCACCAAAGGTGCTGCCCAGAGCGCCGGCCCCGAGGATGCAGATCTTCATGGATTGGGCTCCTTGTTTTCGCCCTACCCTAGGCCCGCGTCTGCTATTGAGCTATACAAAGAGCTCAATTCGCCCATCAGGAATTCTGATAATGCTACCTACGGATGGCCTGCCCGAACCCAAGCTGCTGATGCTGTTCGAGGTGCTCTACCGCACCGGCAGCGTCACCCGGGCCGCCGAACAGCTGGGCCAGAGCCAACCCACCATCAGCCTCTGGCTGGGCAAGTTGCGTCAGCAGCTGCGCGATCCGCTGTTCGTGCGCACGCCTGGCGGCATGAAGCCCACGCCGCAAGCCGAGGCCCTGATCACCCCGTGTCGCGAAGTGCTCGAATCCCTGCGCCGCCTGGTGGCCTGGGAGGTCGCCTTCGAGCCCGCCACCGCCCAGCGGCTGTTTCGCCTCTGCCTGAGCGATGCCAGCCACATCACCCTGCTGCCACGGATCCTGGCGCAGCTGCGCGAGGTGGCGCCCGGGGTACGGCTGGAAATCGCGCGGATCGACGGCAACACCGAACAGGCGCTGGAAATCGGTGAAGCGGACCTGGCGGTCGGCTTCATTCCCTGGCTGGGCGGCAGCCTCTATCAGCAACTGCTGTTTCCCCAGGACTGGGTCTGCCTGGTCAGCGCCCGCCATCCGCGGCTCGGCGAGCAACTACCCGCCACGGCCTACGCCGAGGAGGGCCATGTGCTGGTCAGCGCCGGCACCGGGCAGAAGCTGCTGGAAGCGGGTCTGCTGCGCGCCGGGGTGCAGCGCCGCATCGTGCTGGAGCTACCCGGCTTTCTGGGCGTCGGCGCGGTGGTCGGGAACTCCGACCTCATCGTCACCCTGCCGCGGCACATCGGTACCACCCTGGCGCAGACCTACGGCCTCAGGGTCCACGAATGCCCGGTAGCGATCGAGGGCTTCGCGGTCAGGCAGCACTGGCACGCGCGCTATCACCAAGATGCCGGCAACCGCTGGTTGCGCGGGGTGCTGCTGGAGCTCTTCGGCCACCATCGCTAGCGCAGGGACCGCAAACGAAAGAGCCCCAGCGCGGGGCTGGGGCTCTTGGGCAGGACGCCTGGACGATCAGTTGTCCAGGGCCGGGCGCTGGCCGGAGATGGCGATGCGCTTGGGCTTGGCTTCTTCCGGGATCACACGCACCAGTTCGATGCTCAGCAGGCCATGCTTGAGATCGGCACCCTTCACCTCGATATGGTCGGCGAGGCGGAAGGACAGCTTGAAGGCGCGCTGGGCGATGCCCTGATGCAGGAAGGTCACGCTCTCGGCGCTGTTTTCGCGCCGGCCACCCTTGACGGTGAGCACGCCACGCTCGACTTCGATGTCCAGGTCATCTTCCTGGAGACCGGCGGCGGCGATCACGATGCGATACTGGTCGTCACCGTGCTTCTCGACGTTGTAGGGCGGATAGGAGCTGCCAGCGTCGTTGCGCAGCGCGGATTCGAACAGGTCGTTGAACCGGTCGAAGCCGACGGAATGACGGAACAGCGGGGCCAGGGACAGTACATTGCTCATGGTGAATCTCCTGATAGGTTCAGCAAGTTTCGGTATTGCCTGCGGGACCCGACTTCGGCATCCCGCACGAACCTAGATAGGAATTCTCCAAAAAATTTCAAGGGCAAAACCCGACGAACGGTAGTGCCCGCTATTTCTTCTTCGGCTTGCGCTTTTTCTTCTTGGCCGCGGTCAGCGGCAGCGCCTGCTCGAAGGCCGAGCGCACCTCCTGCAGGCGGCGCTCCTTGAGGTCGTGGATGCGCTTGCCGCGCTCGGTGGTGAAGTCGATGAGATTGCTGTCGTCGCTCATGTCGCTATCCGGCGAAAGGTGAGATTCAGCCGCAACCCGCTGGCTTTGCGGGTCTTGGCGATCTGGTGCTGCCAATGATGCTGGGTCGCGCCGGCCATGACCAGCAGGCTGCCGTGACCCAGTTCCAGGGAATGGCCGATGCGGCTGGTGCCCTTGCGGCGAAAGTCGAAACGCCGCGCGGCCCCGAGATTGAGCGAGGCGATCAGCGGATTGGCGCCAAGGCTGGCCTCGTCGTCGCTGTGCCAGCCCATGGAGTCCTGGCCGTTGCGATAGCGATTGAGCAGCACGCCATTGAAGCCCTGGCCGCAGGCCGCCTCGACGGCTTCGCGAATCCGCTGCAGCAGGGGTGTCCAGGGCAAGGCGGCGTGGTCCAGGCCGGCGTAGCCGTAGACCACGCCCGGGTCGGCGTACCAGGCGACGTGCCGCGGCACCGGATGCCAGCGCCCGTACACCCGCACCTGCGGCTGGCTCCAGGGGGTTTCGGCGTCGAGTTGCCGCAGCCAGGCGTCGGCGGTTTCCGCCGGCAGCCAGTGCGGCTGGAAGGCCAGCTCGGCGTCGTCCAGTTCCAGGCGCTCGACCATGGCTAGACCCGCAGATCCACCTGGACACCCACCTGCTCCGGCTCTTCCAGCGCCTGGGCGCGCTCGGCGCCGAGCCCCTGGCGCAGGGCTTCGCGCTGCCGGCGGCGGCGACGTGCCTCGCGGTCCAGGGTGGCTTCGTCCTCGAGGGGTGCGTGGGCGGTCTCGGCCGCCGGCTGCACGGGCGCTATGGGGGCGATGGCTGGCCGCACCGGGGCGGGATCCAGCTGGTTTGGCGGGGTCACGCCGGGCGGCGGAATGGCAGGGATCATGACGGGGACCTCGAATTCGCGGACTGCGGCAAAGAGCGCGTTAGGCTTCTGACTCCGCTTTCGCTAAAATAGCCGGCTTTTTGATAGCTGGGGAGAAGCTTCCACATGGCGTCGCATCAACCGGGACAACGCTGGATCAGTGACAGTGAGGCCGAACTGGGCCTGGGAACCATCCTGGCCCTTGACGGCCGCCTGCTCACGGTGCTCTATCCAGCCACCGGTGAGACGCGCCAGTATGCCCAGCGCAACGCCCCGCTGACCCGGGTGCGCTTCGCCCCGGGCGACGAGGTGACTCACTTCGAGGGCTGGAAGCTCACCGTGCGCGAGGTGTCCGAAGCGGACGGCCTGCTGACCTACCACGGCTTCACCGCCGAGCGCGAGGCACGCAGCGTGCCCGAGGCCCAGCTGTCGAACTTCATCCAGTTCCGCGTGGCCAGTGACCGCCTGTTCGCCGGGCAGATCGATCCCCTGCCCTGGTTCGGCCTGCGCTATCACACCCACGAGCATCGCAACCGCCTGCTGCAGTCCAGCCTCTGGGGCCTCGGCGGCACCCGCGCCCAGCCAATCCCGCACCAGCTGCACATCGCCCGCAGCGTGGCCGACCGGGTCGCGCCGCGCGTCCTGCTGGCCGACGAGGTGGGCCTGGGCAAGACCATCGAAGCCGGCCTGGTGATCCATCGCCAGCTGCTCAGCGGTCGCGCCAGCCGCGTGCTGATCCTGGTCCCGGAAAATCTCCAGCACCAGTGGCTGGTGGAGATGCGCCGCCGCTTCAATCTGGAAGTGGCGCTGTTCGACGCCGAGCGCTTCATGGCCAGCGAAGACGGCAATCCCTTCGAGGACGCCCAGCTCGCCCTGGTCTCCCTGGACTGGCTGGTGCGCGACGAAAAGGCCCAGGATGCCGCCTTCGCCGCCGGCTGGGACCTGCTGGTGGTCGACGAAGCCCACCACCTGGTCTGGCACCCCGAGGGCGCCAGCCGCGAATACAGCCTGGTCGAGCAACTCGGCGAGGTCATCCCCGGCGTGCTGCTGCTCACCGCGACCCCCGAGCAACTGGGCCAGGACAGCCACTTCGCCCGCCTGCGCCTGCTCGACCCCAGCCGCTTCCATGACTTCGCCGCCTTCCAGCAGGAGTCCCAGCACTACCGCCCGGTGGCCGAGGCCGTGCAGGAACTGCTCGACGCCGGCGCCCTGAGCCCGGCCGCCCAGGACGCCATCGGCGGCTTCCTCGGCCCGGAAGGCGAGGCCCTGCTGGCCGCCGCCGCGGCCGGCGATGCCGACGCCCGCGCCCGCCTGGTGCGCGAGCTGCTGGATCGCCACGGCACCGGCCGGGTGCTGTTCCGCAACACCCGCGCCGCGGTCAAGGGCTTCCCCGAGCGCGAGCTGCACGCCCACGCCCTGCCCTTCCCGGATGCCTACCTGGACGAAGGCGTCATGCCCGGCCAGTCGCTGCAGCCGGAGACCGAATTCGCCCCGGAAGACGACAACGATCGCTGGTGGCGTCACGATGGCCGCGTCGAATGGCTGATCGACACCCTCAAGGCGCTCAAGCCGCACAAGGTGCTGGTCATCTGTGCGCGCATGGAAACCGCCCTGGACCTGGAAGACGCCCTGCGCCTCAAGTCCGGCATCCCCGCCACGACCTTCCACGAAGGCATGAGCATCCTCGAACGCGACCGCGCCGCCGCCTACTTCGCCGACGAGGAGTTTGGCGCCCAGGTGCTGATCTGCTCCGAGATCGGCAGTGAAGGCCGCAACTTCCAGTTCGCCCACCACCTGGTGCTGTTCGACCTGCCGGCCCACCCGGACCTGCTGGAGCAGCGCATCGGCCGTCTCGACCGGATCGGCCAGCGCCACACCATCCAGCTGCACGTGCCCTATCTCGAAGGCAGCCGCCAGGAACGCCAGTTCCAGTGGTACCACCAGGCACTGAACGCCTTTCTGGCCACCTCGCCGACCGGCAGCGCCCTCCAGGCACGCTTCGCCAGCGAGCTCGACGAGCAGCTGGCCGGTGGCGACGACGCCACCTGGCAGGCCCTGCTGGAACAGGGTGCCCAGGCGCGCGCCGCGCTGGAGACCGAACTGCACAACGGTCGCGACCGCCTGCTGGAACTCAATTCTTCCGGTGCCGGCGCAGGCGAGCAGCTGGTCGAGGACATCCTCGACCAGGACGACCAGTTCGCCCTGCCGATGTACATGGAAGAGCTGTTCAACGCCTTCGGCATCGACAGCGAGGACCACTCCGACAACGCCCTGATCCTCAAGCCCAGCGAGAAGATGCTCGACGCCGGCTTCCCCCTTGGCAACGACGAAGGCGTGACCATCACCTACGACCGCAACGTGGCCCTGGTCCGCGAAGACATGCAATTCCTGACCTGGGAGCACCCCATGGCCCAGGGCGGCATGGACCTGGTGATGTCCGGCTCCATGGGCAACACCGCCGTGGCGCTGATCAAGAACAAGGCGCTCAAGGCGGGCACCGTGCTGCTGGAGCTGATCTACATCAGCGAGGCGGTGGCGCCGCGCGCCCTGCAACTGGGTCGTTACCTGCCGCCGCTGGCGATCCGCTGCCTGCTGGACGCCAACGGCAACGACCTGGCTGCCCGGGTGGCCTTCGAGACCCTCAACGATCAGCTGGAAAGCGTGCCACGTGCCAGCGCCAACAAGTTCGTCCAGGCCCAGCGCGATTCCCTGGCCAAGCTGATCGGCGGTGGCGAAGACAAGGCCCTGCCCCGCCACGAGGAACGCGTCGCCAAGGCCCGCCAGGCCTATGTGTCGGGTATGGACGAAGAAATCGCCCGCCTGGAAGCCCTGCGCGCGGTCAATTCCAGCGTCCGCCAGGACGAGATCGATCGCCTGCGCCAGCAGCGCGAAGAAGGCCTGACCTACCTGGACAAGGCCTCGCTGCGCCTGGAAGCCATTCGGGTGCTGGTGGCGGGCTAGGCCGGTCGCACTGTTGGGCTTCGCTAGCGCTCAACCCAACCTACGAGACTCGCGCTTGGGCGTGACCTTGTAGGTTGGGTTGAGACAGCTCCATCGTCGAAGCCCAACACGCCGTGGTCGCAGGGTAATCTCTCGTTGGGCTGCGCTGGCGCTCAACCCAAACTACGGAACTGCTGACGCCGTAGCGTGGAAAACGGCGCAGCCTTTTCCACTGGACTCCGTCGCTGGGCGCGCCCTCACCCCACCCCTCTCCCGAGGGGAGAGGGGGCTGTTCGAGCAAGCGTTACGCTTCATCAGCTCCGGCAAGCTCGGGATCGCTCAGCGCACCCGGCCGTAGGTTGGGTGAGACAGCCTCATCGTCGAAGCCCAACAGACAGAGTCGAACCCGTCGCCTTGGGCTTCGCTGGCGCTCAACCCGAACTACGGAGCTGCTGACGCCGTAGCGTGGAAAACGGCGCAGCCTTTTCCACTGGACTCCGTCGCTGGGCGCGCCCTCACCCCAACCCTCTCCCGAGGGGAGAGGGGGTTGTTCGAGCTAGCGTTCTGCTTCATCAGCCCCGGCAAGTTCGGGATCGCTCAGCGCACCCGGCCGTAGGTTGGGTGAGACAGCCTCATCGTCGAAGCCCAACGGACGGAGTCGAACCCGTCGCCTTGGGCTTCGCTGACGCTCAACCCAAGCTACGGAACTGCTGACTCCGTAGCTGGGCGCGCCCTCACCCCAACCCTCTCCCGAGGGGAGAGGGGGCTGTTCGAGCAGGGGCTTAGCCGCGTCACAAGCTCGGGATCGCTCAGCGCGCCCGGCCGTAGGTTGGGTTGAGACGGCTCCATCGTCGTAGCCCAACAGACGGAGTCGAACCCGTCGCGCTGGGCTTCGCTGACGCTCAACCCAAGCTACGGAACTGCTGACGCCGTAGCGTGGAAAACGGCGCAGCCTTTTCCACTGGACTCCGTCGCTGGGCGCGCCCTCACCCCAACCCTCTCCCGAGGGGAGAGGGGGTTGTTCGAGCTAGCGCTCCGCTTCATCAGCTCCGGCAAGTTCGGGATCGCTCAGCGCACCCGGCCGTAGGTTGGGTTGAGACGGCTCCATCGTCGAAGCCCAACAGACGGAGTCGAACCCGTCGCCTTGGGCTTCGCTGGCGCTCAACCCGAACTACGGAGCTGCTGACGCCCGTAGCGTGGAAAACGGCGCAGCCTTTTCCACTGGACTCCGTCGCTGGGCGCGCCCTCGCCCCAGCCCTCTCCCGAGGGGAGAGGGGGCTGTTCGAGCAGGGGCTCAGCCGCGTCAGCGCAGGCAAACTCGTGATTGATCCCCGCGCCCGGCCGTAGGTTGGGTTGAGACGGCTCCATCGTCGAAGCCCAACGGATGGACGCGAACCCGCCGCGCTGGCGCTCAACCCAACCTGCGAAAATCCCTCACGCCGCCAGCGTCGCGCCGCCGTCCACCACGATATCCTGCATGGTGATATGGCTGGCCAGGTCCGAGGCGAGGAACAGCACGGTGTTGGCGATCTCGTCGGGCTGGGCGATCTTGCGCAGCGGGATGCCCAGCTTGAAGTCTTCCGGCAGGCCGTCCACCAGGCGCTGATAGCCCTCGGGCGAGCCGAGCATGCCGGCCAGCATGGGGGTCGCCGTGGAGCCCGGCGAGACCACATTGCAGCGCACGCCCGACCCGGCCAGTTCCAGGGCCACGCAGTGGCTCAGGGACACCAGCGCCGCCTTGGAGGTGCAGTAGCCGGCCATCTGCAGGCGCGGCACATGGGCGGCATTGGAGGCGATGTTGACGATGGCGCCCTGGCCCTGGGCCTTGAACAGCGGCACCAGTTGGCGGAACAGGTAGAAGGGACCGGAGACGTTGACGTCCAGCAGCGCCTGCCAGTCGTCCAGGCTCAGGCTGTCGCTGGTGCCCAGGCGCAAGACGCCAGCGCCGTTGACCAGCACGTCCAGACGGCGTTCTTCGGCCAGCAGCGCCTGGCAGACGTCCTCGACCTGGGCCGCATCGGCGACATCCAGCAGCTGGGTGCGGAACGGATAGCTGCGCTCGGCGAATTGTCGGTCGAGTCCGACCACCTCGGCGCCGGCCGCCTGGAAGCGGCGCGCCACTTGCAAGCCGATGCCCTGCCCCGCGCCGGTCACCCAGACGCGCTTGCCGGTGAAATCCAGTTGCGTCATCAGGAGACTCCTCAGGCGCGCGCGCGCAGCAGATCCAGCCAGCCCTGCAGGGTCGGCTGGGCGGCGAGATCGGCGAAGGTGACCGGCAGGCCGCGCTTCTGCCACTCGCCCACCAGGGTCATGACCTGCACCGAATCCAGACCGAAATCGGTGAGGTTGTCGTCCAGCGCCGGCTCTTCGTCGTCAGCGTCCAGCAGCGGCTGGACCTGGGCACGCAGCCAGGCTTCGTCCAGGGTTACCGCGCCGCCGGTGACCTGGGCGGTGCTCAGGGTACTGCCGCAACGGGTCGCCACGTAGCGCAGCGCCATGCGGTGCTCTTCTTCGCTGAAGTCGGCCACGGCATCGCCGATCAGGAAGGCCTGGATGTCCTTCATGAAGGCGTCGGTGCAGGTGGTCAGGCAGCCGATATGGGCATAGACGCCGCAGACGATCAGCTGATCGCGCCGCCACTCGGTCATCAGGTCCTGCAGGTTGGAACGGTGGAAGGCGCTATAGCGCCACTTGGTCAGCACCACGTCACCGTCCTTGGGTGCCAGTTCGTCCACCACCTGCTGCAGCGCGGGATCGACCTGGGTCAGGCCCGGCCCCCACATGTCGTTGAGCAGGGCACGATCGGCCGGCGGCTGGTCGGTGGGCTGGGCGGTATAGACCACCGGCACGCCCTGGGCATCGGCCCAGGCACGCAGCGCGGCGATGTTGGCCACCACCTGGTCGATCAGCGGGCTGCTGTCGCCATAGAACTCGACGAAATAGCGCTGCATGTCGTGGATCAGCAGCACGGCGCGGTCGGCCGCCGGTGTCCAGTCGACCTTGTTGGCGGGAAAGCCGTCGGGCTGGGGCAAGGGATAGGAAGCAAGACGGGGGATAGCCATGGGAAACCTTAGGAACGCTCGGTGGAAGGGGTCTGCAGCTGCTCGCGCAGGCGCCGCTTGTCGATCTTGCCGACGGCGGTGAGCGGCAGCTGGTCAAGGAACTGGAAACGGTCCGGCAGCTTGTATTCGGCCACGCCCTGCTCGCGCAGATAGCGACGCAGCGCCACCGGCTTGAGTGCCGGATCGCTCACCACCAGGCAGGCGCAGCTCTTCTCGCCCATCAACTCGTCGGCGATGGCGACCAGGGCCGCGTGGGTGATGCCGGGATGGCGCAGCAGCAGCCCCTCGATCTCGGCGGCGGCGATCTTCTCGCCGCCGCGGTTGATCTGATCCTTCACCCGGCCGACTACCTTGAGATAGCCGGCGGCATCGCGCTGGACCACGTCGCCGGAGAAGTAGAAACCCTCGGCATCGAACACCTGGGCATTGTGCTCGGGGCTGCGGTAGTAGCCGCGAAAGGTGTAGGGACCGCGGGTGGACAGCAGGCCCGGCTCGCCGTCGGGCACTGGATTTCCGTCCTCGTCGGTGATGCGCACCTCGTCATCCGGACTCATGGGACGGCCCTGGGTGGTGAAAATGCGCTCGGGCTCGTCGTCCAGGCGGGTGTAGTTGACCAGGCCCTCGGCCATGCCGAACACCTGCTGCAGCTGGCAGCCCAGTTCCGCGGGCACGCGGCGGGCCTGGGCCTCGGCGAAGCTGGCACCGCCCACCTGCATCACGCGCAGGCTGGCCAGCCGGGCGCGCTGCTCGGGGGCGGCCGCGGCCTGCAGCCAGAGCGCCACCGCCGGCGGTACCAGGGCCACCCAGTCCACCTGATGACGCTCGATCAGCGCGAAGCAGCGCAGCGGCTCGGGATCGCGGGCCATGACCACGCAGCCACCGGCGATGAAGACGCCCAGGGCGCCGGGCGAGCTGAGGGTGTAGTTGTGGCCCGCCGGCAGGGCGCAGAGAAAGCGCGTGGCCGGGGTCAGGCGGCAGATTTCGACGCTGCGTCTGAGGCTGTAGTAGTAGTCGTTGTGGGTACGCGGAATCAGCTTGGGCGTGCCAGTGCTACCCCCGGAGAGCTGGAAGAAGGCCACCTCGCCACCGGCGGTAGGCATCAGCTGAAAACCGTCCAGCGGGGTATCCAGACGCTGCTGCAGGCTGCGTGTGTCATCGGCGCCATCCAGCAGCACCTCGTCGAGGCCGGGCGCCACGTCGCGCAACTCGCCAAGGAAGTTGTCGTCGCGGAACAGGTTGTGCTCGCGAGAGGCGATCAGCAGCCGGGGCTGGATCTGCTGCGCATAGGCGAGCAGCTCCAGCTTCTGGTGGCTGAACAACGCATTGACCGGGGCGATGCCCACCTTGAGCAGGGCGAAGAACACCACATAGAACTCGGCCACGTTGGGCAGTTGCACCAGGGCGGTGTCGTGACGACGCAGCCCGGCGGCCTGCAGGTGAGCGGCCAGGCGACTGGAACGCTCGTCCAGCTCGGCATAGCTCAGCTGCCGCTCGCCGCAGAGGATCGCCGGCGCCTCGGGCAGGGCCGCGCGGCTGCGCGCCAGGATCTCGGTCATCGGCAGATCGGGCCAGTAACCCAGGGCGCGATAGCGGGCCGCCAGGTCTTCCGGCCAGGGGGTGAATTCCAGACTCACGTGGGGTTCTCCTCGTCGAGCAAACCACAGGCGGCACGCATGGTGCCCAGTTTGGCGGTGACCTCGGCCCACTCCGCCGCCGGATCCGAGGCTTCGACGATGCCGGCGCCGGCGAACAGCCGCAGCCAGTCGCCCTGCACCGTGCCGCAGCGGATGGTGACGACCCACTCGCCGTTGCCCTGGGCATCGCACCAGCCGACCATGCCGGTGAACAGGCCGCGGTCGAAGGGCTCGATGCGCTGGATCAGCTGGCGCGCCGCCGCCGTGGGAAAACCGCAGACCGCCGGGGTCGGATGCAGGCGGCAGGCGAGCTGCAGCGCCGAGGTGCGACTGTCGGCCAGCTCGCCATCGATGGCGGTGGACAGGTGCCACATGGCGTTGGTGCTGAGCAGCGAAGGCCCTTCGGGCACGTCCAGCCGGCTGCACAGCGGTGCCAGCTGCTGGCGGATGTCCTCGATCACCAGGCGGTGCTCGTAGTGATCCTTGCTGGACTCCAGCAGGTCACGGGCGACACGCTGATCTTCCTGCGGATCGGCGCGACGCTTGGCCGAACCCGCCAGCGGATTGGTGTGGACCCGGGCGCCCTGCTTGCGCACCAGCAACTCGGGGCTGACTCCGACCAGCTCGCCGCCCTCGGCGAGGGGGATGCGGAATTGATAGCCGGTGGGATTCTGCCGCGCCAGATTGGCGAGGATGGCATCCACGTCGGCGGGTTCGGCCAGGTGGATCTCCTGGATCCGCGACAGCACCGCCTTGCTCAGCTCGCCGCGGCGGAAGGCCTCGATGGCCTCCTCCACCGCCAGGCAGAAACCATCCGCACTGGGCAGGTTGCGCACCTCGCGCACCTGCGCCGGGGCGACTGGCGCGCCGCTGACCGGCGCCGGACGAGCCACCCAGGCATGCTCCCGGGGCACATAGAGACAGGAGGGCCGAGTGGTATCGAAGGGAATGGCACCCATGATCACCGGCTCGGCGATGCCGGCCTGGCGGGCACGGGCGAAGGCCTCTTCCACGGCGTGGAGGAACAGGCTGTCCCGGTGTGCACCACCGCTGGCCGGTGTCTCGACCCGGGCACAGACGCCCCGCCCCTGCAGGACGCGATCACCCGACTGGAACAGGAATGCGGCCTGTTCCCGACGATCGGCGCCTACGTCTCCGATCCTCTCGGCCCTCTTGCTGGTCATTTCGATGAACCTCTACACGAATGATAATGCTTATCAATAAGCAGAAGCTAACGCACCGGATGCTGGAAAGTCAATTCGTTAGGAACCGAACGAAATTCCCGTTTATCCGGCAAATCTCTGAAATTAAAGATAAATATCCACCGGACAGAAGGCCGCCTGGGGTTATCTCCTGCCCTTCCCCGCCGGTGTATCGGCGGTTTGATCGGAACGACTTGCTGCCAGGGAGCGCTTCTTTGAAAATGAGAGTTATTATCTTACAACCGGAAGGCGTTCATGTTCAGCTTGTCGTCAGTGTTTCGCATTCTCACCACCCTGGTTCTCGCGATCCTGGCGCTGGGCGGTACCGCCCGGGCGGCGGACTGGCCCCGGCAGATCAGCGCCGACGGCAGCCAGGTCACCCTGCCCGCCAAGCCGCAACGCATCGTTTCCACCAGCGTCACCCTCACCGGCTCCCTGCTCGCCATCGGCGCGCCGGTGGTGGCCAGCGGTGCCACCTCGCCCAACAACAGATTCGCCGATGACCAGGGCTTCCTGCGACAGTGGGGCGCGGTCGCCAAGCAGCGCGACGTGAAACGGCTGTACATCGGCGAAGCCAATGCCGAAGCCGTGGCCGCCGAGGCACCGGACCTGATCCTGGTCAGCGCCGCCGGCAACGATTCGGCGCTGCGCCTGGTCGAGCAACTCAAGGCCATCGCCCCGGTGCTGGTGGTGGGTTACGACAATCGCAGCTGGCAACAGGTGGTGGAGCTGCTCGGTCAGGCCACCGGCCGCGAGGACGCCGCCAGCCAGGTGGTCGCCGATTTCGACCGGCGTGTCGCCGAGCTCAAGGTGCGCCTGCAGCTGCCGCCGCAACCGGTATCGGCCTTCGTCTACAACCCGGCGACGCGCCAGGCCAATCTCTGGACCGCCGCCTCCTCCCAGGGCCAGTTGCTGGAAAGCCTGGGCTTCGAACTGGCGGCGCTGCCGGCGGGACTGGAGACCGGTCATAGCCAGGGGCAGCGCCATGACATCCTCCAGCTCGCCGGCGAAAACGTCGCCACCGGCCTCACGGGCCAGACCTTCCTGCTGTTCGCCGCGGACGCCAAGGAAGCCGAGGCGGTCCGCGGCAATCCGCTGCTGGCGCACCTGCCGGCGGTCAAGGACAACCGTGTGGAAGCCCTGGGCGCCGAGACCTTCCGTCTCGACCCCTACAGCGCCAACCTGCTGCTGGATCGCCTGGAACAGCGCTACGCCAAGCCTTGAATAGAGCAGTCGTGGCCAGGGCGGTCCGCCGATGCGGCCGCTCCTACAAGACATCGGTGTTTGGGTGATCGCGGCCATGGGCCGCTCCTACAGGTACCGTCTAGCCTGTAGGAGCGGCCCATGGC